>CANQXR010000020.1 GCA_947627855.1 uncultured Clostridia bacterium | reverse complement strand
ATATCATGGGCACGATCAAACCGATCAACTAATTTTTATAATTATTATTAATGCTATAAACATATTATACGAGGAGGAAAAGATATGAACAATTCTGATTTTATTAAGTTTATGTATGATGCCGGCGTTCTGACATTCGGTGATTTTACTTTAAAAAGCGGACGCAAGGCTCCGTATTTCGTGAATACGGGAAATTACAGAACGGGAGAGCAGATTGCAAAATTAGGTGATTTTTATGCGAGGCGCATAATAGATTCGGGACTTAAGCCCGATGTGCTTTATGGACCTGCTTATAAGGGAATACCTCTTTGTGTTGCTGCGGCAATAGGACTTTCAAAATACGGTGTCAATGTGGATTATTGTTTTAACCGTAAGGAAGCCAAGGACCACGGCGAGGGCGGTATGATCGTGGGACATCAGCTAAAGGATAATGACAAGGTTCTTATTATAGAAGATGTTATAACGGCGGGCACTGCTATAAGAGAAACTCTTCCTATTATAAAGGGGCAGGCTGAAGTGGACATTTTAGGTGTTGTTATATCAATAGACAGAATGGAAAAGGGAAAAACAGGCGATATGTCGGCTGTACAGGAGGTAAAGGAAAATTTTGGACTTGATGTGTACAGTATAGCTTCTGTTGTGGACATTATAAATGCCATAGAAGAAGGGGTATTGCCTGTGGACAGGGTATATCTTGAAAGAATGCTTGAATACAGAAAATTATATGGTGTGGAGTAAATTTGTTCCACGTGCAACACTTGAAAGGATAAACCATGAGTAAAATATATGCACTTGCAAATCAAAAGGGCGGTGTGGGCAAAACTACTACGGCTATAAATTTGTCCGCTTATCTTGCCGCTTCGGGTAAAAAAATTCTTCTTATAGATTCAGATCCACAGGGAAATACGACCAGTGGATATGGTATTGATAAGCTTGATATAAAAAAGTCATATTATACCTTGCTTACAGGAGAATCTGACTTTGAAGAAACTAAGATAAAAGCCGAATGTATGGAAAATATAGACATACTTCCGGCAAACAGGGAGCTTGCCGGAGCGGAAATAGAGCTTATCAATTTCAAAAGAAAAGAATTTCTTCTTAAGGATATTATGGAAGAAATAGGGGATAAATATGATTATGTAATAGTTGACTGTCCTCCTTCCCTTAATATACTTACACTTAATGCCCTTACGGCAGCGGACGGTGTTATTGTTCCTCTTCAGTGTGAATTCTACGCTATGGAGGGACTTACGGATCTGCTTTATACCATAAGCCTTGTAAAGAAAAAGCTTAACAAAAATCTTAAGGTTGACGGTGTGGTTTTTACAATGTATGATTCAAGAACAAATCTGTCGGCGCAGGTTGTTGAGGAGGTAAAGACTGTTCTGGACAAGGAGGCTTTCAAAACCATAATACCCAGAAATGTAAGACTTAGTGAAGCACCGAGTTATGGTCTGCCTATAAATATATATGACAAAAATTCAAAGGGAGCTTTGGCATATGAGAGGCTTGCTGAGGAAATACTTAAAAGAGGTGAATGAAATTGGCGGAATTCAAAAGACAGAGAGGGCTTGGCAGAGGCTTTAATCCCAGAGGACTGAATGCTCTTATAGATACGGAAGAAATTGAAAAAAATACCGATGATAAAAACGGAGTTGAGTTTGTTGATATTGTGAAAATCGAGCCAAACAGAGAGCAGCCCAGAAAAAAATTCATAAAGGAAGGCATAGAGGAGCTTTGTGAAAGCATTAAGGAAATAGGTATAATACAGCCTCTTATTGTCAAGAAAAACGGTGAATTTTATGAAATAGTAGCCGGTGAAAGAAGATATAGGGCGGCACGTCTTGCGGGGCTTGAAAAGGTTCCTGTGATTGTAAGAAATCTTGACGAGCTTGAAGCTTTGCAGATGTCCCTTATTGAAAATATTCAGAGAGAGGACTTAAGCCCCATAGAGGAGGCGCTTACCTATAAGAGATTTAATGAAGAATTTTCTCTTACACAGGAGGAAATTGCTAAGAAGGTAGGCAAAAACAGATCTACGGTTGCAAATGCAATGCGACTTTTGAAGCTTGACAAGAGGGTTGTCGAAATGATAAATGACAAAAGAATTTCGGCAGGGCACGGAAAGACTCTTGCGGGACTTGACGACAGTGAAAAGCAGTATGAGCTTGCACAGAAAATAGCTGAAAATAATATGTCTGTAAGGCAGGCTGAACAGATGGTTTCACGGGCGTATAAAAATGAAATAAACAAGGCTTGTGAGCAGAATTCAAATGTATATGTTTATGCGAAAAACCAGTTGACACAGCTGCTTGGTACCAAGGTGAATATAAGGGTTCAGGGAAAGAAACGCAGGGTTGAAATAGATTTTTATTCCGATGACTGGCTTGACAGCTTTTTGAATCTTATAAAGGGAAGTGTTTCGTAAACGGAGGGTATTATGGAAAATACAGAGGATATAAAAAATTTTATATTTACATTTGCCGCAAATCACAAGGCAATTCTTTTTTGCTTTGGCTTTATGGCAGTTTGGACAATTATTTTATTTATTCTTATAATTGTCCTTTACAGAAGGCAGTCTAAGGTTTTAAAAAGAGTTGAAAACTTTATGGGTCCTATTGCTTCGGAGCTTAATCTGGAAAAGCTTCTTGTTGATTTTGTGAAAAAAAGTGAGAAGGTTTCCGAGCAGGAGGAAAGGCTTATATCCAAAATGCAGGATATTGACGATATACTTTCATATACCATTCAGAAGGTGGGTATTGTGAGGTATAATCCTTTTCCGGAGGTTGGAGGGGATCTTTCATTTTCTATTGCTCTTCTTGACAGGACAAACAGCGGTTTTGTTATAACGGGCATATATTCCCGTCAGTCAAGCTTCACTTATCTGAAACCTATACGCAAGGGCAGAGGTGACGAAAACGATATGCGCTATCGCTTATCCAGTGAGGAAACGGAGGCGGTTCAGAGGGCGATGGTTGCTCATTAGGGGGTTATTTATATATGAAAGAAGCCTTTAAATATCTTCTTACGGACCTTGACAATACTTTTCTTGCTCCTGACAAAAGCATACCGAAGGAAAATACGAAAGCTCTTGAGTTGGCTGCGAAAGAGGGTATCAGGGTTATTCTTTCAAGCGGAAGATCAAATATGTCTTTGGATATATATGCAAAAAGGCTCGGACTTGATTATGATAAAAATTATATCATAGCCTACAACGGCTGTCGTATTTATGAGGCAAAGAGCAAAAGGGTTATTTCGGAAAATTTGCTTGACAACAAAACTGCCGCAGGAATATGCCGTTTAGTGACTGATAAGGCGGAAAATACTCTTTGTTATAAGGACAGCACATTATATACTCAGAATATAACGGATATAACAAAGAGGTATGCCAAAAATTCAAGTCTTGAGCTTAACAGGGTCGACAGTCTTGCGGAAATTGCCGGGGAGGGAAAAATACAAAAAATCATTATGATAGGCGAGCATGGCAGGCTTTACAATATAGGTGAGGCTGTGCGCAGGGCTTTGCCGGATATAAATGCGGAAATGTTTTTCTCTTCGGAAGATTTGTTTGAATTTTCAGCAAAGGGGAAAAATAAGGGTACGGCTCTTATTGAGCTTGCCGACTTTCTGAATGAGCCTGTTTCGGCTTTTGCGGCTGTGGGCGACAATCAGAATGATATAGAGATGATTGAAAATGCCGGTTTTGGCATTGCTGTTGCAAATGCGGCGGCTGAATGTAAAAATGCCGCTCGCTTTGTCACTTCAAGGGACTGTGCGGGCGGCGGATTTGCCGAGGCTGTTTTATGTATTATATCGGCAAACCGGGGGAAGTCGCCGAAATAATATAACAGCATAAAAACCTCTTTGTTAATACCCTGTTACATTATATATTATGTCCTGTCAATATGATTTTATACATATGTATTATGTTTTTTTAAAATTGTATTCGACAAACAAGTAAATGGTGTGTTATAATAGCTTTAATAAATAAAAACGGAGGTAATATTTATGTTGGACATTAGGTTTTTGAGAGAAAATCCTGATATTGTCAAGCAGAATATAAAAAATAAGTTTCAGGATTCAAAGCTTGAGCTTGTGGATAAGGTTATTGAGCTTGACAAGGAGTTTCGCTCTGTTAAGCAGGAGGCTGATTCTCTGCGTGAAAAAAGAAACAAAATATCTAAAATGATTGGTACTTATTTCGCACAGGGCAAAAAGGCAGAGGCTGAAGAGGCTAAAAAACAGGTTAAGGAATTTTCTGACAGACGTGAACATCTTGAGGAGCAGGAGGTTGAACTTCAGAAGCAGATAACGGAAATTATGATGGTTATTCCGAATATAATAGATCCTTCGGTTCCTATTGGCAGGGACGACAGCGAAAATGTGGAAGTTGAAAAATTCGGAGAGCCTGTTGTGCCTGATTTTGAAATTCCTTATCATGTGGATATACTTGAAAAGCTGGGGGGTATTGACCTTGACTCTGCAGGAAAGGTTGCGGGAAACGGATTTTATTATCTGATGGGTGATATTGCAAGGCTTCATTCGGCTGTTATTTCCTATGCAAGAGATTTTATGATTGACAGAGGCTTTACTTATTGTATTCCGCCTTATATGATAAGAAGCAATGTTGTGACAGGGGTTATGTCATTTGCCGAAATGGACGCTATGATGTATAAAATAGAGGGTGAGGATCTTTACCTTATAGGTACTTCAGAGCATTCTATGATTGGTAAGTATATCGACAGTATTATTAATGAAGATACTCTTCCTCATACCCTTACTTCTTACTCACCTTGCTTCAGAAAGGAAAAGGGCGCTCATGGCATTGAGGAAAGAGGTATTTACAGAATACATCAGTTTGAAAAGCAGGAAATGATAGTTATATGCAAGCCGGAGGATTCGCCTTACTGGTTTGACAAGCTTTGGCAGAATACTGTTGATCTTTTCAGAAGTCTTGATATTCCTGTGAGGACAATTGAGTGCTGTTCGGGAGATCTGGCTGATCTTAAGGTCAAATCATATGATGTGGAGGCATGGTCGCCGCGTCAGAAGAAATATTTTGAGGTGGGATCCTGCTCAAATTTAGGTGATGCGCAGGCTCGCCGTCTTAAAATACGTATTGCGGGGGAAAAGGGCAAATATCTTGCGCATACGCTTAACAATACCTGTGTAGCTCCTCCGAGAATGATAATTGCTTTTCTTGAAAATAATATGAATGAGGACGGTTCCGTTAATATACCTGAGGTTTTAAGACCTTATATGGGCGGAAAGGACAAAATTGAAGTAAAGGAGAAATAATTATGAAATTAAAAAAAATTTTATTTGCGGCGGCTGCGGTGATTGTTTGCTTTTCGCTTGCGGCTTGTGGTGATAATACCGATGGCAAAACTGCCGACGGTGAGGTCAGCAGTGACGGCAAGCTGGATCTTCCTCAGCTGGAGGAGCCTCAGGCGGGTGAAACTATTGCGGTTCTCCATACCACAATGGGTGATATAAAGCTCAGATTTTTCCCTCAGTATGCACCAAAGGCTGTTGAAAACTTCCTTACTCATGCCGAGGAGGGATATTATGACGGGGTTATATTCCACAGGGTTATAAATAATTTTATGATTCAGGGCGGAGATCCTGAGGGCACAGGCACAGGTGGAGAAAGCATATGGGGCGAGGGCTTCGAGGTTGAGGCAACTCCTTCTTTGCGTCATTTCAGAGGGGCTTTATCTATGGCCAATACGGGACAGCCCAATTCAAACGGCAGTCAGTTCTTTATTGTGCAGAATCCCGATATAGGTGATACTTACAAGGAAAGCTTCAAGGAGGCTCTCAACAAGCAGGACGAGGAAGTTGAAAAAGGCTCAGGTGTATATTTCAGAGACGTTTATCCTACGGAAGTTCTGAACGAATATATAAACAATGGCGGATATCCTTATCTTGACAATGGTTATACTGTATTCGGTCAGGTTGTTGAGGGTATGGACGTTGTTGACGCTATTGCGGCTGTTGAAACAGATGAAAATGACAAGCCTTTGGAGGACGTTGTTATTAATTCTATATCAATTGAAGAATATCAGTAATTATTTTTTACCGCTCTATTGTTCTGATAGGGCGGTTTTTTTACAAGTATAATTATTATAAGGTTGGGGTAAGAACATTCGCTCAAAATGGTTTTTTTGTAGGGTGAAGTGAAAAAAGATGGCAATTGGATAATATTGTTATAAATGTTAAATATTGTTATGAAAGTGTCTGTCGAGGGGTTGGTCGGCGATTTTCAGCCCACGGGGCTTTGCCGCCGCCCGCCGGGCGGCGGAGCTCCCCCTCCGGGGGAGCAGCCGGCTCCGCCGGCTAAAGCCCCGTTCCCCGCCCTCCCCGCAGTTTTGTGCAAATTTCACAATCCCCTCCGCAGTCCGGTGCAGGCGCCCTGCGGATTCATTTTATGCCAATTTTCAGCCCGGCGAGGGCTTTGCCGCCGCCCGCGGGGCGGCGGCGCTCCCCCTCCGGGGGAGCAGTCGGCTCCGCCGACTAAAGCCCTCGCCTTCTCCTCCTCCACAACTTTGGTATAAATCTAACAAAAAAATAATAAAGAAATAGTGTTTTTAATCAAATTTTAATAAAAGAAACAGTTGATTTTGAAAATAATTTGTTGTACAATTTACTTGTAGTATTGTAGTGTATTAGGCGAGGAGCTTTCTGTTTAACCCTCAGATAACTCCAAAGCCTTAATGCCGTTGTGACTTTTAAATTCTTCCGAGCCTTGTCCCGGTGGTGCCGACTGTCGGTTTTCCTGCCACAAAACTCGATTCTTGACTCGTCAGGCTTGGTAAAGAGAAATTTTTAAGCCATGTGCAATTCTGCGGAAAGGGTATTTAAAGATGTTGTGTTTTTATCAGATGATTTACGGCTCTTTGCGGTCAGTTGGTTTACTAAAAAAATCAATTGCCAACCCTCAGAGCAAGTACGCATGAATGCCGCTTTTTTATAAGGATCTATAATTATCCAACCAATAATTACCTACCCCAAAGATCCTTGGCTGAATCTGCGGACATCGGCGTATGTATTTCGTCTCAGGACGGTCTTTTTCAGGACTGCTTCAGTACATAATATATAATGTCTTTAAGGCTGCATATGCAGGAGCAAGGCGGTGCTTCGGCGTGGGATTTTGCCTTCTCTCAATGAAGCCCCTGCTTAAACCCTTGTTTATGCTTTCTCACTTGTGCGGATCTCGCTTCAGATGAAGGTCTTTCTGCGTTGTTCAACTACTTACGGGATCTTAGTCTGAATGTCGGCTTTCGTAAAAAGGAGACGTATCCTTTCACTTCCTTGTGATTTATTTTCATAAGGATAGGTTTGTATAATTTCTTACATCAGCCGTGGGAACTTTGCAGACTGAATTACTGCTTGAATAAGCGCCCCTTGGCGGTTCGGGAGGTCTGACCTTCCGTCAGCTTGTTTTTTTGTATGAAAACAGCTTAATACCTCCATTGTTTTGTGATAAACAAGGCTTTTGACGGCATGACTTGTCTTTTTCTTACTGCCTTATTGAAAAGGACAAATACCCTGCCTTTAAGGCTCCGGCTTTCCAATGAAATACGCAGACTTGGGAGTTAAGGGACTTTACAGAGGTTTTGTGAAATTTAAAGGGTCTGTCCGCTATTTTAAGATCTTTTGGGTTTCTTTCACAAATTCTGCCATATTTATGTGGCGGACGGCAGTTTATTTTGAACACAAAAATAAATTTCTTAAAGAAAAGCCCTTACAAGGGCATGATCTCTGAGGGGTGAATTAAATAGGGCAAGAATATATTCACTATATTTTTAAAAAAGTTTTTGCTTAGGGTTTAGGCTTTTTTGAAAACGGTATGACGGTTTAATTAAAAAATCTAAAAAAATATAACAATTATTTCCACCCGTCAGCCCCGTTTGGCCTTGTTTAAATTGCCCGCATTTAATTTTGGAGATCAAAAAAATTTTTTTTTAAGGAGGAAAATATCAATGAAAATTAAGGCACGCAAAGCTGTCGCTATTACACTTGCGACAGTGATGGCGGTTTCCTCACTTGTAATTTCAAACGTAACCGGCGTTTTCGCTACAACTGTTGCTGAGCCGACCGAAACGGATGGAAAAATTGAAGTTAATTTCGATTCATTAGAGGAAGGAACAATTGATGACCAAGTTTTAGTACAGGGTTCAACCAATGCTTCTTTCAAAATTGAAGCTGAAAACACATCTGACATCTCAAAGGGTACCAATAATCTTAAGATAGCTGATGGTCATTACATCAAGGTTACTATCCCCGAAGATTGGTACGTTGGCGAAGAAAGTGTAGAATCAAACGGCGGTCAACTGACGAAAATAGACGTTGAAGCATCAGGAACTATATCTGAAGGTAACTCCATCAAGGTTACTGATTCCAATAAGGATAACTTAACTATCACAGCTTCTGGCGGATCTGAAGTTACAGTTACAAAGATAACAGTTACCAACGGTCATGGTGCTGAATATGTGAGTGATTCAGACCAGAAAGTTTATCTGAAGTATCAGGAACCTACTATATCGGGTGGCGGTACAAAGGCTGCAATCTATACTTTTAACAGCACAAAAACACCGCAGACTTTCAAATCAGGTGACAAGGTTAAATCAGCAGCAGGCAGTACACAGGGTACAGTTACATTCAAAACAGCCGGAGCTAATACAAAGATTGAGAGTGCCGGTTTGACACTTTCAGCAAATGATGAAGTAAATATTTCACTTGGCACAGGTTTTGATGGTGCAAAGGCTATTTTCTATACAAGTAAGGGAAAACTGGAACATAACGGCAGTGAAGTAACTGCGGGTAATGTAACTGATCTGACGGTAGAAGGTGATTCCTTTGATATTAAAGCCAAAGAGGAAACAACTATCACAAAGATTCAGATAGCAGTACCTGATTCGGCTTCATCAGCTACAGATATCAATGAAACTACAGGCACAGGTGTAACAAGTAAAAACGCAGATGTTAAGCTTGACAACAAAAACTTTGTAGTTCCTACAGGCGGAGTTGTTGTTATTAATGTTACAGCAAAAATGACCACTAATCCTTCATCAAATATGAGTAAGTGGATAACACTTAAGGATAATTCCGGTGAGATTGCAAATGCCGGTGTAAGTCTTGATAGTGACGGTAAGGTTAAAGTGCTCGGTAGCGGCAGTGAACTTGGAACAATAGTACCGAATGAAGATACTGTTCTGACATTTACACTTAAAGACGGAGAAAACTATTCAGTAACTATGAATGGTGTTACTCAGTCCGGTACTGAGAAGATACTTACTGTAGGTCAGGTAAGATTTTACGGTGATGCAGCTTGCGATACTACGGCAAGTGGTCTTAAAGTAAGCGGCTATTATGGCGAAGAAAAAGAAGCTGACACAACAACCGTAACAGAAACAGACACAGAAACTGACACAGAAACAGCTACAGAGACAGACACAGAAACTGACACAGAAACAGCTACAGAAACAGATACAGAAACTGACACAGAAACAGCTACAGAAACAGATACAGAAACTGACACAGAAACAGATACAGAAACAGACACAGAAACAGACACAGAAACAGACACAGAAACTGACACAGAAACAGCTACAGAAACAGACACAGAAACAGCAACAGAGACAGATACAGAAACTGACACAGAAACAGCAGCAGAGACTGACACTGAAGCTGAAACAGGCGAGCTCAGCGAAGAAACAAGCGGCACAATAGCTGATGGTACTTCAAAGGAAATCAAGCTTCCCGAATCTGTTGGTAAGTTTGGTGACGAGCCCGGCAATGTTAAGAGTGTAACCCTTACATTCCATGTTCAGGGTAAATCACCTACATCAGGAACTGATGCTACATTTATAACTATAAATCCCGGAACATCGGCGATACCTGCTATGTTAGCAGTTATTACTGCACTTTCAGGCCCCGATCTTACCGGTAAACCGATCACAATAGGCTCAAACGCTTCAAGAAATCTTTTCGTAGGCGGTACTGCTTCTGAAAACAAATTCAGTACGCTGAAGTTTGATGAAAGCGGAGATAATGAGATTGTTGTTAAAATCGATAATCAGAATAATTACTCTGTAGAACTTATAAACAGCAGTACTAACAGTATGTCGCAGGATGAGCGTACAGTTTCCGGAACAACAGATTCTTATAAAGATTATGGAATCAAGAGTGTTACTATAAGTGCAGAAAAGTCAGAGGGTGACATAACATACTCATTTGGTGACACTGTTGAAACAATATCCGATGGCAGCGACACAACAGAAACAGATACAGAAACAGACACAGCAACAGAAACAGACACAGAGACTGATACAGAAACAGACACAGAAACAGACACAGCAACAGATACAGAAACAGATACAGCAACAGAAGCTGAAACAGACACAGCAACAGAAGCTGAAACAGATACAGCAACAGAAGCTGAAACAGATACAGCAACAGAAGCTGAAACAGACACAGCAACAGAAGCTGAAACAGACACAGCAACAGAAGCTGAAACAGACACAGCAACAGAAGCTGAAACAGACACAGAAGCTCCTGAGGACAGCGGCGACGTTAGCTTAGGTACGGGTCTTTACGCTGATGCAGCACCGGAGCCGACTGAAAAGACGACAGACGCAGGCGGCGGTTATGTAGAAGTTACTAATGATGGCGATACTTACACATTAAAAGATACTTCTACAGATACAACAGGCGGCGGAAAAGGAACAGGACTTACAGCTAAGCTTTCACTTAAAGTAACAGAAGCTTCTCAGGCAGCAATCAAGGCAGCTCTTGCAGCAGGTAAGACTATTACTGTTAAGGGTACAGTTACACCGGATACAAAGGCAGGCAGCTGGAGCCTTATAACTATTAAGACAAGTGCAGGCGATTCTGAGTTATCACTCAGATCTGACGCAGACAAGCAGCTTGCTCTCAGAGTAGATGCTCATGAAGATGATAAGGATGCAAGCGGCACTGCAAAGCCTCTTACAAAGCTTAAGAGCGATGCACCAAGCGGAGCTGCATTGGCAGTTCTTGTTATGGCAGTAGCTCCTATCGCAGTTGAAGCTGACGCTTATACATTAGCAGCCAACGACAAGATCGACTATACTTATACTATTACAAAGGATAGTGTAACTCTTAATGCTAAAGTTAACGATGGAGCATCATACTCAGCTACAAAGGCTGTAACAACAGACGAAATCCTTCATTTCGATTTCGTAACATCAGGCGGCAGCGCAAGAAATATCACTGCAACAGTTCCTCAGATCACAATTTCAAGTGAAGAAGAGGAAGAGAGCACAGACGAACCTACAGAAGCTCCGACAGACGAACCTACGGACGCTCCTACAGACGAACCTACAGAAGCTCCTACAGATGAACCTACGGACGCACCTACGGACACACCGACAGATGCACCTACAGATGAACCTACAGAAGCTCCTACAGACGAACCTACAGAAGCTCCGACAGATGAGCCTACAGATGCTCCTACAGACGCTCCTGTTGAACCTCAGTCAGGTGAAGTAACAATACCCGGCGGAAGCATAGAAGCAAATGCCACCGACATTATTCTTTACTTCGACGGAACAACAGGCACTGACACATCAGCGATTAAACCTTCATCAGTACAGCCCAGCGGCAAGGTTACTGTAACAGGTACATTCGACATGACCGGTATTGGCGGCAACGGAGAGCTTATCAGAATCTTAGGCGCTGACAAGACACTTTACATCAGAGTTACTGATTGGAAAACAAATACAATTTCATTTGTAGGTACAGGCGGCTCAACAATACTTGCCGGAACAAAGACCGCAGTTGCTAATGTCGACGGTACTGACAACACATTCGAAGTAACAATTGATACAAAAACAGGTGAAATCACTCAGTTTGATATCAATGGTGAAACAATTCTTGAAGGTACTTCTGTAACCGTAGAGCCTACAGGTCCTCTTAACGGTATTGCACTTAAGAAGAAAACAGATTCATCAAGACATATTAAGTCACTTAAGTGGGCAGTAGAAGGAACATCTTCAGGCACAGAATCAAGCACAGATGAACCTACAGAAGCTCCGACAGATGAACCTACAGACGCACCGACAGACGAACCCACAGAAGCACCTACACTTCCTCCTGTAGCATCAGGTTCAATCGGATTCGCAGGTGAAGCAACAGTTGCTGCACCTTCAACAGGCAATGTTCTTAATGTTGTTATGAATCCGACAGTGGGCGTTGGCAATGCTACGATAGGTATATTCCTTGACAAGGCAGTTGCTAAGGGAATTGAAATTACAGGACTTAAGGTAGTTGAATTCAAGGACGGTCAGCTTACAGTAAGCAAGGCTATCGATATTACAACACCTCTTACAGCTGAAGACCTTACAAACGGCGACGACGCTATTTACGGCGCAGGCGCAGCAGGTCAGGTTCCCGCAGCAATAGGTAAGCTTAAGGCAGCATTTGTTCTCAGCGAAGCAGGAGCAGAAGCTCTTAAGGCAGTTGTACCCGCAAATACTGAAACAGTAGTTGCTGAAATTACTTATAATGTAAAGGACGACGCAACAGAGGGAGACGCTGAGGTAACTCTTAAGGTTGTTAAGGCCGGCGACGTTGACGGAAATGATGTTCCTCTTACAGAAGCAAGTGCAACAATAACAATCGTTAAGGCACATGAAGACGAAACAGAATCTGACACAGACGCACCTACAGACGCTCCGACAGATACACCGACAGACGCTCCGACAGACGCTCCTACAGATGCACCTACAGACGCTCCTACAGATACACCTACAGATGCACCGACAGATGCACCTACAGATGCACCGACAGATGCACCTACAGACGCTCCTACAGATGCTCCTACAGAAACACCTACAGACGCACCTGCTGAAGCTACAACAGCAGCACCCAGCGGCGGCGGCAGCGGAAGCGGCGGCAGCAGCAGCGGTGGCGGCGGCGGAAGCAGCCACAGAGGCGGCGGAAGCTACAGCGGATCTTCAACAGCATCTAACAGCGCTAAGCCGAGCACAACACCTTCTGATGAAAGCACACCTTCAACACCTTCGACACCTTCGACACCTGCAACAAGCGGCGATAAGGTAATCAATCCTCCGACAAGCGTTGTAAGCTCACCGAAGTTTGAAGATATTGAGAGTGTAGACTGGGCAGCAGATTCTATCAACGGACTTGCTTCCTACGGTATCATCAACGGCGTTGACGCAACACACTATGCTCCTAACAGAGGCATGACAAGAGGCGACTTCTGCGTACTTGTTACCAAGCTTCTCGGACTTAAGGCAAGCGGCGTAGCAGGATATTCTGACGTAACAAGCTCAGCATACTATGCAAACGGCGTAGCAGCAGCTACACAGGCAGGTATTGCATCAGGCTATGGCGACGGAACATTCAAGCCTACACAGCAGATTACAAGACAGGAAATGTTTGTACTTATTGCTAAGATCCACGAATATCTCGGCGACAACATAAGTGCAAGCGCAAGCGCTATTGACAAGTTCAACGACAGCGATGACGTTGCAAGCTGGGCAGTACCTTACGCAGCATACTTAGTTGCTAACGGATATGTAAACGGATCCAACAATAACCTTAACCCGGCATCAGTTATCACAAGAGCTGAAACAGCTGTTCTTCTCCAGCCTGTATATGAAGAGGCTGTAAAGGTTGCTGAAGATATAGCAGCAGAAGAAGCAGCAAAGGCAGAGGCTGAGGCTGAAGAAGCATCTGACGAGGAATCAGAGGAATCATCAGACGAAGAGTCAGAAGAAGGCTCAGAGGCTGAGGGCGAATCTGAAGCAGCATCAGACGCTGAATCTGAAACAGAAGCTTAATCAAGTGATGTTATTTAAAAATCAAATATATATCACGGAGTAACCCAATGGGGACCCACCGAAAGGTGGGTCCTTTTTTTGTTATAAACTGCATAAAAAAAGGTGTGTATTCATAGGGGCTTTGGTGTAAGGAATAAATTATATTTATAGACATTTTTAAAAATAATTATATAAAATCAACAAAAATTACCTTTGTTTTAAGAGAAAAATTAATGAAATAATCAGTTGCAATTAATTCGATTTTATTGTACAATGAAGATGTAGTTTTCGCAGTATTGGGGGAAAAAGGTTTTCTTGTAAGCTCGCAGATTATCTTTTCACACTGATACATATATGGCTTTTAAAGCTTATCCGAGCCTTGTTTTGGCGTGCCGACAGTCGGCTTTCCTGCCACGATGTCCGATTTTTGGTTCGACAAGCTAAGGAAGGAGGGCTTTTGGGGTCGAATGCGATTCTACGGAAAGGGTATTTAAAGGCGCTTGGTTATATTCAATGATTTACGGCTCTCTGCGGCTCGGTTGGTTTACTAAAAAAATCAACTGTTAACCCTCAGGGCAAGTACGTTGTTGATGGCACAGTTTTATTAGGGATCTATAATTATCCACCAATAATTACCTACCCCAAAGGATCCTTGGCTGAGGCTGTGTACATCGGCGTATGTATTTCATTTACGGGACTTTTTATTCAGGACGTTCCCGTATATATGACAAAATGTCTTTAAGGCTGCGTATGCAGGAGCAAGACGGTGCTTCGGCGCGGGATTTTGCCTTCTCTCAATGAAGCCCTGCCTGAACCCTTGCTTATGCTTTCCCGATTTTGCGGATATCGCTTCAGATGAAGGTCTTTCTGCGTTGTTCAACTACTTACGGGACTTTTCGCTGAGTGTGGATTTTCGTACAGGCAGGGACGTATCCTTTCATTTCCCTATGTTTTTTAATGGGGATAGGTCTGTGTAATTCTTACATCAGCCGTGGGAGGTTTACAGACTGAATTATAGGCTTTGATAAGCGCCCGCTGCGGCTCTGGAGGTTTATTCCTTCTTTATCAGCTTGTCTTTATTTAAAGATGGCTGATTGTCGCATTGTTTTGTGATAAACAGGACTTTTGTCGGCATGATTTGTCTTTTTTGTACTGCCTTATTAAATAAGACAAAAAAAGTGCAATTAAAGCTCTGACTTCCGAATGAAATACGCAGACTTTAGGAAGAAAAAGACTTTACAGACGTCTTGCGGGGGGGGTAAAAGGCTTATCCGCTATTTTAAAGACCTTTTACAGCCTCTTTCACAAATGTCATATTTTTCTGAAGTATGACAGAAGCTTATTTAAAACGCAAAGCATTTCTTAACGGAAAAGCCCTTAAAGGGTAAGATCTCTGTGGGGAAAATTAAGTAAGGCAGGAATATATTCAGAAATTTCTGTCGGGATAAAGACACAAATGACGGTTTTTAAAAAAAATATAACAATTATTTCCACCCGTCAGATTTGTCCTAACTGTCGGAGCCTGTCGTATTTAATTGTAGAGATCAAATAAATTTTTAAGGAGGAAAAAATCAATGAAAATTAAGGCACGCAAAACTGTTGCTCTTACACTTGCAGCAGTGATGGCGGTTTCCTCACTTGTAATTTCAAACGTAACCGGAGTTTTCGCTACAGGCGAGCTTTCAGGAACTGACACTTCCGACAATATTGAGTTTGATTTAACAAGCCTTGGCGGTGGTGAAGCAATTTCGGACAAACAGCTTTACTCATCCGATACGAATGCGGGCTTCAAGATTGTGGCCAGTGACACGAACGGTGTAACAAAGGAAACGACCGGTCTTAAACTCACAGAAGGTAAGAGTATAACAATTACACCTCCTACAGACTGGGTTTATGAACACGGAGAAAATACATCAAAGCTCACTGTTGAATTTGATGGAACTATTCAGGAAGCTGATTCTATTCAGACAGGAGTACCGAAGAAGCTCGAAAGCAACTCCGAGGTAACATTGACAGCAACAAGCGGCGACGTTACAATTAAGAAGATAACTCTTGCAAAAGGTACTTCGAGTGCAGTAGATACAACAACTGCTACAACGGAGGCAACTACAGTAACAGAAACAGACACAGAAACAGATACAGAAACAGATACAGAGACGGACACAGAAACTGATACAGAAACAGACACAGAAACAGATACGGAAACAGCAACAGAAACAGATACGGAAACAGCAACAGAGACAGACACAGAAACAGCAACAGAGACAGACACAGAAACAGAGACAGCAACAGAGACAGACACAGAAACAGAGACAGCAACAGAGACAGATACAGAGACAGATACAGAAACAGAGACGGCAACAGAGACAGAGACAGAAACAGAAACAGACACGGAAACTGAGACAGCAACGGAAACAGATACAGAAACGGCAACAGAAAAAGCAGAAGAGCCGGAAAGCGAAACTGTAACTTACAAGGTTGATGTCAGCGGAAAAGATACCGTAAACAGTGAGAACCAGAGCCGGTCATATGAAGTGACAGGCGGAGATACAGCCGGCAAGGAAATCAAGTCAATCGAAGTAAAGGTTGCTATAAATGTAACAACTTTACCTGCTGAAGGAAAATTCATCACAATCAAGGTTGACAGCGGCGCAGCAGCTGCAATGCTCAGCAGCGTTGTTACAATAGCAGCACCGCAGACAAATGACGTTTCCGTTTCTATTGACCATGACGGAAAGGTATACACATCTGACGGCAAAGAGATTACCGGAGCTAAAGTAGAACAAGGAAAGCCGGCAAACATAACATTTACAATTGATCCTACGGGTTCATACACAGCAGATGTTGACGGTAAAACAAGCGAAAGCATCAGTTCTGTAGACCCGGTTGTAGACACACTTAAAAATGTAATTGTTTCTACGGACGATAATACAACAGCAAACCTTACTGTACAGTCTATCGATGTTAAGGCTGACGTAGTTGAAGCTTCCGTTGATGAAACATCAACAGAAGCAACAACAGCAACAGAGACAGACACAGAGACTGACACAGAGACAGCAACAGAAACAGACACAGAGACAGATACAGCAACAGAAACAGACACAGAGACAGACACAGCAACAGAAACAGACACAGAAACAGATACAGAGACAGACACAGCAACAGAAACTGATACAGAAACAGCAACAGAAACAGATACAGAGACAGCTACAGAAACAGACACAGAGACAGACACAGCAACAGAAACAGACACAGCAACAGAAACAGACACAGACACTGAAGATGCAACAAGCGATCATGGCATAGGCGACGTTGGCGAAGGTTCCATCTATGTAACACCGGCTATAAGCACAAGTGGCGAAGAAGCAAGTGATGGCGGAGATGTTGATGTTACTTATGACAGAGAGACGGGAAAATGGACTCTTAAAGATGAAAATGGCGATAGTTCTAAAGGTAAGTCAGCAGTTCTTGAACTTAAAGTAACTGAGGATAGCCAGACTCTTATCAAGAATGCTCTCGGTGAAAGCAAGCAGATCAAAATTAAGGGTTCACTGAAACCATCTACTGCAAGCGGCAGCTGGGATCTTATAAGAGTATATTATGATGCAAGTAATTTTGTTTCCATAAGAACATTGTCAGGAAGTAAGCCTATTGCACTTTCACTCAACGGTCAGGATGGTAGCGCTGTGAACTTTACAGAAACAGCTGATGCTTCTCCGGCTGCAATTGCTGTAATATCAACAGCAGTAGCTCCTATTAATGTTGGAGATAGTGTAAATATAACTGCAGAAACTGAATACGGTTATGAATTAGTAATCGATGGAGAAACAGTAGATGCTACACTTACAGCCGGTGATAAGGTTTATAAGGCACAGCAGACAGTTGCAATAAGCAACATCACTGAATTCTACTTCAAGACATCAGATAAACAGAAGAGAAATATTATAGTTTCCGATCCTGAGATATCTGTTGTAGGCGAAGGAGAAGATGAAACAGACACAGAAACAGATACAGAAACAGACACAGAAACAGATACAGAAACAGATACAGAAACAGACACAGAAACAGATACAGAAACAGACACAGAAGCTCCTACAGATGAACCTACGGACGCTCCTACAGACGAACCTACAGAAGCTCCTACAGATGAACCTACGGACGCTCCTACAGACGAACCTACAGAAGCTCCGACAGATGAACCTACGGACGCTCCTACAGACGAACCTACAGAAGCTCCGACAGATGAGCCTACAGATGCTCCTACAGACGCTCCTGTTGAGCCTCAGACAGGCGAAGTAACAGCACCCGGCGCAGGCTTAGAAGCACCTGCAAGTAAACAAAATGTTGTTCTTTACTTCGACGGAACAAGTGGCACTGATACCGAAAAATACGCAACTCCATCAGTACAGCCCGCAGGCAAGGTTACTGTAACAGGTACATTCGATGTTAACGGTATTGGCGGCAATGGAGAGCTTATAAGACTTGTAGGCGACAAAGCGGTACTTAAAATCAGAGTTACTGCTTGGAAAGAAAATACAATTTCATTTGTAGGTACAGGTTCAGATATAATTGCCGGAACAAAGACCGCAGTTGTTAAGGCCGACGGTACTGACAACACATTCACAATAACAATTGATACAAGAACAGGTGAAATCACTCAGCTTGATATCAATGGCGCCCCAATTCTTGAAGGCACTTCTATAACCGTAGAGCCTACAGGTCCTCTTTACGGTATGGCAGTTATGGGAAAAGATGGCTCAGTAAGACATGCTAAGTCACTTAAGTGGTCAGTAGAAGGAACATCTTCAGGCACAGAATCAAGCACAGATGAACCTACAGAAGCTCCGACAGATGAACCGACAGATGCACCTACAGACGAACCCACAGAAGCACCTACACTTCCTCCTGTAGCATCAGGTTCAATCGGATTTGAGGGAGAGGCAACAGTTGCTGCACCTTCAACAGGCAATGTTCTTAACGTTGTTATGAATCCGACAGTAGGCGTTGGCAATGCTACGATAGGTATATTCCTTGACAAGGCAGTTGCTAAGGGAATTGAAATTACAGGACTTAAGGTAGTTGAATTCAAGGACGGTCAGCTTACAGTAAGCAAGGCTATCGATATTACAACACCTCTTACAGCTGAAGACCTTACAAACGGCGACGACGCTATTTACGGCGCAGGCGCAGCAGGTCAGGTTCCCGCAGCAATAGGTAAGCTTAAGGCAGCATTTGTTCTCAGCGAAGCAGGAGCAGAAGCTCTTAAGGCAGTTGTACCCGCAAATACTGAAACAGTAGTTGCTGAAATTACTTATAATGTAAAGGACGACGCAACAGAGGGAGACGCTGAGGTAACTCTTAAGGTTGTTAAGGCCGGCGACGTTGACGGAAATGATGTTCCTCTTACAGAAGCAAGTGCAACAATAACAATCGTTAAGGCACATGAAGACGAAACAGAATCTGACACAGACGCACCTACAGACGCTCCGACAGATACACCGACAGACGCTCCGACAGACGCTCCTACAGATGCACCTACAGACGCTCCTACAGATACACCTACAGATGCACCGACAGATGCACCTACAGATGCACCGACAGATGCACCTACAGACGCTCCTACAGATGCTCCTACAGAAACACCTACAGACGCACCTGCTGAAGCTACAACAGCAGCACCCAGCGGCGGCGGCAGCGGAAGCGGCGGCAGCAGCAGCGGTGGCGGCGGCGGAAGCAGCCACAGAGGCGGCGGAAGCTACAGCGGATCTTCAACAGCATCTAACAGCGCTAAGCCGAGCACAACACCTTCTGATGAAAGCACACCTTCAACACCTTCGACACCTTCGACACCTGCAACAAGCGGCGATAAGGTAATCAATCCTCCGACAAGCGTTGTAAGCTCACCGAAGTTTGAAGATATTGAGAGTGTAGACTGGGCAGCAGATTCTATCAACGGACTTGCTTCCTACGGTATCATCAACGGCGTTGACGCAACACACTATGCTCCTAACAGAGGCATGACAAGAGGCGACTTCTGCGTACTTGTTACCAAGCTTCTCGGACTTAAGGCAAGCGGCGTAGCAGGATATTCTGACGTAACAAGCTCAGCATACTATGCAAACGGCGTAGCAGCAGCTACACAGGCAGGTATTGCATCAGGCTATGGCGACGGAACATTCAAGCCTACACAGCAGATTACAAGACAGGAAATGTTTGTACTTATTGCTAAGATCCACGAATATCTCGGCGACAACATAAGTGCAAGCGCAAGCGCTATTGACAAGTTCAACGACAGCGATGACGTTGCAAGCTGGGCAGTACCTTACGCAGCATACTTAGTTGCTAACGGATATGTAAACGGATCCAACAATAACCTTAACCCGGCATCAGTTATCACAAGAGCTGAAACAGCTGTTCTTCTCCAGCCCGTATATGAGGAGGCTGTAAAGGTTGCTGAAGATATCGCAGCAGCAGAAGCAGCAGCAGAAGCAGCAGAAAAGGCTGAGGCTGAAGAAGCATCTGACGAGGACTCAGAGGAAACATCAGAGGACGAATCAGACAAGGAGTCGGAAAAGGACTCAGAGGCTGAGGACGAATCTGAAGAATCAACAGAGGAATCAACAGAGGCAGAAGCTTAATTAAGTGACATTATTGATTTGAAAATCAAATAAATATCACGGGACCCACCGAAAGGCGGGTCCTTTTTTTTGCAAAAAAACTGACTTTTTATCTGCCAGGTTCGTCTAATATATGTAAGCGCTTATAAAATACGGCAAGGGAGGTGATAAGTATTGAGGGAAGAATTCTGGAATGAGTACAGAAAAATCGAAAAAGACCTGTTTATTACGGCGATTTGTTATGTACACAATACGGAGGACGCAAAGGACTGTCTTTCGGAGGCTGCTATTTGCGGATATAAGGGGTATGGCAGGCTAAGACGGAAGGAATATTTCAAAACGTGGCTGATGAGAATTGTAATAAACAAATGTAAGGACTTTACAAGAAAGAGGAGATATACAGAGGGGCTTGAAGATAATTTGGGGGTGTTTTACAATTTCCCTTGGGAGGACATTGAAATAACAGAGGCAATATGCAGGCTGAAAAGGGAAGAAGCCCTTTATATATCTTTGAAATTCTATAACGATATGACATATGAGGAGATGGCAAGGCTGCTGAAACAGCCTGTTTCCACAGTGAAGTACAGAACGGGGAGGGCTATTGAAAAATTAAAGAAAATTATGGAGGTATGAAGTATGGAAAACAAGGAATTTGAAGAAATGCTTTACAGACATTCCGAAAGAGTAAGGGCGGCAATAGAGCCGCCGGGGATTTATAAGGAGGAGATATGTGTGAAAAAGAATAAAATATTGATTTTGGCGGCGGCAGTGTGTCTGTTTTCCGTTTCCGCTTTTGCGGCGCAGAAATATTTCAGCGCAGGTGAGGCGGCGCATATGCTTGGGGACGACAGGCTTGCGGAGGAATTCGGCGAGGAAAGCGGAGAGTGGGAAAGTGACGGCGACTATAAGGCAAGGCTTTTAGGGGTTACTTCGGGGGAGAATATAAGCAGCTTTGTTACGATGTCAGAAGAAGCAAATCCCGAAAGAAGCTATGCGGTCGTTGCGGTGGAAAGAACGGACGGAAGGGATATGACATATGACGATGAAATGCTTATAACACCGCTTATAGAGGGACTGGAGCCTTGGAAGTACAACATATATACTATGCACGGCTCATATATGGGGAGAATAGTTGACGGGGTTCTTTACAGGATAATAGATTTTGATTCGATAGAATATTTTGGCGACAGGCATATATATATGGCAGTTGTTTCCGATATGTTTTTTGACAAGGACGCCTATTATTATGATGAGGATACGGGGGAAATAAGCGTCAATGAGAGCTATGACGGCACCAATTTACTTTTTGATGTAAAGACGGACAAATCAAAGGCTGACCCTGTAAAAGCAGAGGAGTATTTAAAACAGATGGAATAAAAAAACAGGGCGATGTGTCATCGCCCTGAATCTGTGTTCAGCTGTCGAGTTTGTCAAGCTCCAGAGAGTCCTCAATATCCTCTATTTCCTCCAGATCCTCCTCTATTTCCTCAAGAAAAAGATCATCGAAGCACTCGGCAACCTCGTCATATTCCTCATCGGTTTCGATGTTGTCGAGGGTTATGCCGTCAGCGTCCTCTGAATAGCGATATATAAGAACGTCCTCCTCGCCTTCGGGAAGAAGGGCTATATATTCCTTGTCGGAATCCTCGGAAAGTGAGAAAATTCCAAGAACATCGCATATTATTTCCCTGTCGTCCTCAAGTACAATACTCATTTTTTCGCAGTCATCGTGTTCGTGCCCACAGCAGCAGTTTTCATCATGTTCATGACTCATTTCAAATTACCTCCGTTAATCTGCACTTAATACAGATGTATTTCTGTTTCCTCTTTCTTTGATCTCCTTTGTTATATCGGCAATGAATTTGTCGAGGGCAAAGGCGCCCAGTACATTTTCACCGCATCTTACGGTGACTGTTCCGCTTTCCTGCTCCTTCTGACCGCATACGAGAATGTACGGTACTCTTTCGTTTCTCGCTTCTCTGATTTTATAGCCTATCTTTTCGGAGCGATAGTCGGTTTCCGCCCTTATGCCTGCCTCGTCCATAGCCTTTTTTACACTCTCGGCGTAATCGGCAAACTTTTCGGATATGGGCAGTATTTTTACCTGAACGGGAGCAAGCCATGTGGGGAAGCTGCCTGCGAAATGCTCTGTAAGAATGCCTATGAATCTCTCTATGGAGCCGAAAACTACCCTGTGTATCATAACAGGGCGTTTCTTTGAGCCGTCCCTGTCGATATATTCCAGATTGAATCTTTCGGGAAGCTGCATATCAAGCTGAATGGTTCCGCACTGCCATGTTCTGCCAAGGCAGTCTGTGAGATGGAAGTCGATTTTCGGACCGTAGAAGGCTCCGTCACCCTCGTTTATCTCATAATCTCTGCCAAGCTCATCGAGAGCGCCTTTAAGACCGGCGGTGGCTGTTTCCCAATCCTCATCGGTGCCCATGGAATCCTCCGGACGGGTGGAAAGCTCGATGTGATAGTCAAAGCCGAAGAGCGTATATACCTCGTCTATAAGAGCGACTACGCCCTTTATTTCATCTTTAATTTGCTCCTTTGTCATAAAAATATGCGCATCGTCCTGAGTAAAGCAGCGCACACGCATAAGACCGTGGAGCTGACCGCTTTTTTCGTGGCGGTGAACAAGACCAAGCTCCCCTGCCCTTAACGGCAGATCTCTGTATGAGTGAGGCTCCTGCATATATACAAGCATACCTCCGGGGCAGTTCATAGGCTTTACGGCAAATTCGGTTTCATCAATGGTTGTGGTGTACATATTTGCCTTGTAGTGATCCCAATGACCGCTTCTTTCCCAAAGCTGTCTGTTGAGCATCATAGGCGTCTGAATCTCAACATAGCCTGCCTTTTTATGGATCTCTCTCCAGTAGTCTATGAGGGTGTTTTTGACTATCATTCCTTTTGGAAGAAAGAACGGAAAACCGGGGCCTTCTTCGAGTAAGGCGAAAAGTCCGAGCTGTTTGCCAAGCTTTCTGTGGTCACGTTTTTTAGCCTCTTCTATAAGTCTTAAATGCTCCTCAAGGTCGGAGGTCTTTGTGAATGCTGTGCCGTAAATTCTGGAAAGCATTTTATTTTTTTCGTTTCCTCTCCAATAGGCTCCGGCAACGGACGTAAGCTTGACTGCCTTGACTGCCTTTGTGGAAACAAGGTGAGGACCTGCGCAGAGGTCGGTGAAATCTCCCTGTTTATAGAAAGAAATAACCGCATCTTCCGGGAGGTCGTTTATAAGCTCTACTTTGTAAGGTTCGTTTTTCTCCTCCATAAATTTTACGGCTTCGTCACGGGGAAGCTCGAATTTTTCGAGGGTGAGATTTTCCTTTGCTATTTTTTTCATTTCGGCTTCGATTTTTGCAAGCTCTTCGTCTGTAAAGGGCGTATCTCTGTCGAAGTCATAATAGAAGCCGTCAGCTATGGACGGACCTATGGCAAGCTTTGTTTCGGGGAAAAGTCTTTTGACTGCCTGAGCCATAATATGGGAGGCTGTATGTCTGAAAGCCCTCTTTCCGTCGTCGCTGTCGAATGTGCAGAATTCAACGGCGCAGTCGGAGATCAGGGTTTCTCTGAGGTCTTTGACTTTTCCATCGACCTTACAACAACAGAGATTTCTTGCAAGTCCCTCGGAAATGCTTTTGCAGGCGTCAAGGAGTGTGATACCCTCTTCAAACTGCTTTATACTTCCGTCTTTTAGTGTAACATTGATCATTTTATGCTCCTCCTGTTAAAAAAAGCCCCATAAGACAAGCCTATGGGACGAAAATAATATCCGTGTTCCACCCTTATTATAGGGAAACTGTCATTTAACGGTGACAAGGCGGACGGTATTGGCGTCACTCCGGGGCGGTATTCCGAAAGTCGTAAAACAGGCGTTTCCACCGATGCGCCTTCTCTGGTGATTTCGTACAGACGGAACATATCCCTTTCAAAGATTTAGCTTATTCAATTATATCATTTTAACTGCATTTGTCAAGAACCAAACAACATTAAAAATCCTTTTTATGAAAGCTTTTTTATTCTGCTTTCAATTTCTTCCCTTGTGACTGTGTTCAGTGCGGATATATTGCATTTGACGGCCTTTTCGTAGAATCTGAGGGCTTCGGGAATGTTTTTCTCCTCCTCGCTTATTCTGCCCATAAAATAAAGGCTGTCCACGAGGTCTTTATATGAAAGCGCCTTTGTGAAATATTCCTTTGCCTTTTCGAGGTCGCCTTTTTTATAGCTTATCTGCCCTAAATTATCCCATGCAGATGAATTTTCCCCATCGTCCTCAATAGCCTTGTTTGTGTAATGTTCAGCCTTTTCAAGATCGTCCTTGAGAAAATAAAGATATCCCAGGGTTGTGTATGCGTCTGCGCTTATATATGAGAATCTGCTTATAAGCCCTTCGAGAAGCTCTATGGATTTGTCTATATTTCCCATTATCCAATAACAGCTGCTTTTTGAAAGTATTATATATTTTTCCATAAGCACGTTGAAGTTATATTTTTCCGCAAGCTCAAAATATTTCAGGGCAGTTTCGCCGTCTCCGTCCTGAAGAAGTCTGAGGGCATAAAGATAGAGGGCTTTTACATGGTGAGTACCCTTTGCCACAGCCTTGTCAAAATATTTATATGCCCTTGTGAAGTGTCTTATGGTATACCAATAGCTGCCTATAACTCCCAATGTGTAAGGGTAGAATATTATGCCGCACAGCAGAATATAGAGCAAAAATTCGGGAATAAGCACCCATTCGGGAAGATCCATAAAAAATATAAGTATTATCCAGCTCAGCATCATAAAGCCGAGGGTAAAAAACTTCCAATATCTGGTAAAGTTGATCCTGTTGTTCATAAGCAAATCTCCTTTAATAAATCTGTATTTTTCTGAATGTCTGTATATATGTTCCTGCCGGAAGCTGCCTATTTCTTCTTTTTCTGTTTTGGTGTCGGCAGTTCCTCATACATGGCGTTGAATAAACCTGTCAAAAACTCTCTGTTGTCAACCTCGTCTACCAACAACATCTCTTTTGCTCCCTCATAGGGTAATTCATATGCAGCTGTCGGCATATAGCTGATTGCTGCTTTTATTGGTTTTACAAGCAGCCTGTCATCATAGATACCGCCGACGATTTTGCCACGGTAATAGATGATAAATTCTCCCATCATAGCCCGATATGTAATTTCCTCCAATTCGGATAGCTGCTCTGAAATAAATTCCAAATATTCTTTACTCGACGCCATTATTACACCTCAAATCAATGTTTTATGTTTTCTCTGACATTTCAACAAACGGGAATTTACATTGTAATCTCATGACTGTATCACATCCAATTTCCATTAAACGCTGCTGCCATAATTGCTATCAATAATATAATAATCAGAACACATATTACAAGGCTAAATAAACAGACTATAAGTCCACTCGTCCATAACGTGGGATACAGTTTTCTGCTCCTCCTCGTAATAATGGAAATAATCACGCCAATAAAGGAGAGTATCGGTCCTACAAGTATAATGTTGATGTATGTATAGGGTGCATGGTTTGCACTGTAAAAATAAAGTGCAAAAATGCAAAAAGAAGAGATTCCCAGTATAAGCGGTAACATCATCAATTTTTTACTTATTGGCTTTTTATCCTTCATTATTTCTTGCTATCCTCCATAAATCCCGATTTATAGGGTGGATTTGTTCCGTTTGAACATCTCAATATGAAAACATATATTCCAAACGGAAACATATCAGAATCATCTCCATATTATTTTATCATTATTTCAATAATGAGGCAAGGTATAAAATTTAATAAATATAAGGTGTACAAATTTTAAAAAAAATGGTATAATTTTATTAATGATATACTGACAGGGTGATGAATTTTGGCTAAGAGCAAACCGGCGGCTGAGGAGGTCGCTGTAAAGGAAAAAAACAATAAGGATACAGAGAAAAACACGAAAAATAAAAAAAATACGAAGAATTCAAAGGAAACTACCAAAAAAACCACAAGCACAAAGAGCAAAAAAACGGCGGCAAAGGCTGACGAAAAGGCGGAACAGGCGGAGGCTCCCCGCAAAGAAAAGCCCGCCAGACAGCTCAGTCCTATTGCCTTTGAAGCATTCTGCATAGTTGCCGTGGGAATGGCGGCGCTGGTTCTGTTCAGTCTGTTTTTTGCTTCGGATACGGTTTTCGGCGAGGTCGTGCTTGCCGTATTGAAGGGATTTTTCGGCGTAGGTGCGTACATACTGCCCTTTGCCGTTATATTGGGGGTCATAGGACTTTATCTCCATGGCGACAGGGAAAATTTCAGATTTAAGACAGTTCTGATTTGTATGCTTTATATTGTTATAGTGTCCATACTCCATATTCTGGTCACGGAGCCTGATGCGCCCTTTGTTCCCGGTGAGCTTCTGGAGGGCTTTACAGATACGGATTATGTTGGCGGCGGTCTTGTGGGCGGACTTATAGGGGGAGTTTCCCTTATTCTCTTTAAAAGGACAGGCTCTCTTATAATTTTTATAACCCTTATGGCGGCTCTTATTGTGCTTATTTCGGGGAAAAGCGCTTTCAGTCTTGCTATGAATTTCATATATTTTATGGGCGATATTCTGAGGGGCGGCTTTTACAGAGATAAGGACGATTATTATGAATATGACGAATACGACGACTATGACGATTATGATGGGTATGAGGAATATGAAGAATATGAAGAGCCTGCTCCACGGATACGCAGAAAAAGTCGGGAGCCTGTGCAGAGCCGGAGTGAGCACAAGCCCACAAAGGTGATTACGGCAAGGCAGAAGCCGACTGTTATAGATGTAAAGCCCACAGACGCTCCGAGACTGTCGGAGAATACACGGCGGGAGGTTATGAAAAAAAGAAAGGAAATGGCGGACGCTGCTGCTGCGGCAGCCGAAAGTCGGTCGGCGGAGACTGAGGAAAGCTATTATGACAAGCTGAGAAGAGAAAAAAGCTATCGAAGCGCTGAATTTATAGACATAAAGGAAAGCAGCGGACAAAAGAAGGAGCGCCCCGACATAATGGCAAAAAGGGTCAGAGGGGCGGCTATGACCAGACAGTATAAGCCGGAGGAGAGGACAAAATTTCCGGAATTTCTCAAAAACGGCGAAAAAAAGCCGCAGGAATATATTCCATCATTCTCAGATGAGGACACAGAGGAATATTATGAAGAGCCTGCAAAGGTCAATGAGCATAAGTCAGACAGTGAATATGGTCAATATGAAAAATATGATAAGCAGGAGGAATACGAAGGCAACAACAGCGAGGAATCATATTATGAGAATGATTTTCTCGGCGGCTCCGGAGTTTCACGCAGTCTTATAACGGTAGAGCCTGTCTATGACGATGAGGACGGCTCCGCAGACAGTGAGGAGTACGAAAACGAAACCTCTGACCATGAGGAGGAATATGAAAAGTCTGCCGAGGCTTTGCCGCCTGTAAAGGAGATTACGGAGAACAGGGAAGATGTAAAGGCTGCAGCTGAGGACGTTCCGCCGTGGGAGGAGCCGACAGAAAAGGCGGCTGTTCCACAGGAGGTCAGGGACAGGGTAAAGGTTGTGGAAAGCGATAACAAGACAATTAAAAAGCTTTCCTCCGGCAGCAGCGGCGGTTACAGCTTTCCGAAGCTCAGCTTTCTTGACAAAAATCCCAATGTGGGAGGACAGAATGACCGTGATGAGCTTATAAGAAATTCTCATATTCTTGAGGAAACCCTCAGAAGCTTCAAGGTTGAGGCAGCTGTTGTGGAGGTAAGTCAGGGTCCTACGGTAACAAGGTATGAGCTTGTGCCCGCAGTGGGAACAAAGGTAAAGAGCATAGCCAATCTTGACAAGGACTTGGCGATGCGTCTTGCGGCGGAAAATATTATAATCGAAGCCCCTATCCCCGGCAAAACGGCTGTGGGCATAGAGATACCAAACGAAAATCCGTCAATGGTATATTTTTCGGAGGTTGTGGCTTCAAGGAAGTTTCAGACGTCCAAATCAAAGCTTACATTTGCTCTGGGCAAGGACGTGGCAGGAAATGTGATCGTGAGGGATATTGCAAAGGCTCCGCATTTTCTTATAGCCGGCGCAACAAATTCGGGAAAATCCGTTTGCATAAACACCCTTATAAACTGTATATTGTATAAGGCAAGCCCCGATGAGGTAAGGCTTATAATGGTTGACCCCAAAATGGTTGAGCTTAATGTGTATAACGGCATACCCCATCTTCTGCTGCCTGTTGTCACCGACCCCACAAAGGCTTCGGCGGCTCTTAACTGGGCGTGTACGGAAATGATGCGCCGATATAAGCTCTGCGCCGATGTAGGGGTGAGAAATCTTGACGAATACAACGAATACTTAAAGAAAAACGGAGAAAAGGCGCTCTATAAAATAGTTATTATTATAGATGAGCTTGCAGACCTTATGCTTGTTGCAAAAAAGGAGGTCGAGGGGCATATTCAGAGGCTTACTCAGCTTGCAAGAGCCGCAGGCATACATCTTATAGTTGCAACACAAAGACCGTCCTCAGATGTTATAACGGGAGTCATAAAAAGCAATATACCCTCAAGAATAGCTTTTTCTGTGGCACAGGCAGTAAATTCAAGAATAATACTTGACGAATCGGGCGCCGAAAAGCTTATAGGAAAGGGCGATATGCTTCTGAAAACCATCGAAATGGACAGAGTTCTGAGAGTACAGGGGGCATTTATAAACAATGATGAGATAAAGCGCATCGTTGACTATATCAAAACCGATGTTCCCAATTACGACCCGGAAATCATACGCTGCATAGAAAATCCCGAAAGCTCCGAAGGCGGTTATGCGACAGGCTCTCAGGACAAGGGACAGGACGATCTTATTGACGATGTTATAGCATATGTTGTCAAAAGCCGCAAGGCGTCAACCTCCCTTATACAAAGGCAGTTTCAGATAGGCTATAACAGGGCGGCGAGAATAATAGACGATCTGGAGGACAGAGGTATTATAGGTCCCGAAAACGGCTCAAAGCCAAGAGCCGTCCTTATGGATAAGGAGGAGTGGAGAGAGTATTCACAAAGGCACAGGGATTATATATAGGGAAATAATCAAAGGAGGTTTTTATTATGAAAACAGATATTCAGATAGCGCAGGAAGCGGAAATGTACCCCATAGAAAAGGTTGCGGAGAAATTCGGAATAGACAGGGACGACCTTGAGTTTTACGGAAAATATAAGGCAAAGCTTTCCGACAGGCTTTATAACAAGGTAGTCGGAAGCGGCAAAAAAGGTAAGCTTGTACTTGTTACGGCAATAAATCCCACTCCTGCGGGAGAGGGCAAAACGACTACCACCATAGGTCTTGCCCAAGGGCTTAACAGAATAGGCAAAAAGTCTGTTGTCGCCCTGAGAGAGCCGTCTCTCGGTCCGTGCTTCGGCATAAAGGGCGGAGCAGCAGGAGGCGGATATGCCCAAGTCGTGCCTATGGAGGACATAAATCTTCACTTTACGGGAGATATACACGCCATGACAACCGCCAACAATCTGCTTTCCGCCATGCTTGACAACCATTTGCAGCAGGGAAACGAGCTGAGAATAGACCCCAAAACAATTACATGGAAAAGAACCCTCGATATGAACGACAGGGCGCTCAGGTCAATAGTAATAGGACTTGGGGCAAAAACCGACGGCGTTGTGCGTGAGGACAGCTTTCAGATAACGGTTGCATCGGAAATAATGGCTATTATGTGCCTTGCGGAAGATATAGACGACCTCAAGGCAAGACTTTCAGCTATAATCGTAGGCTATAACTATGACGGCGAGCCTGTTACGGCAGGGGATCTGAAAGCGGCGGGGGCTATGACGGCTCTTCTCAAGGACGCTCTCAAACCCAATCTTGTTCAGACGCTGGAGCATACCCCGGCAATAATACACTGCGGTCCCTTTGCAAACATAGCCCATGGCTGCAACTCGGTAAAGGCGACAAAAATAGCTATGGGACTTTCGGATATAGCCATAACGGAGGCAGGCTTCGGCGCTGACCTCGGTGCGGAGAAGTTTTTTGACATAAAGTGCCGCTTTGCAGGACTTAAACCCGACTGCTGCGTGCTTGTAGCTACGATTCGCTCTCTTAAATATAATGGCGGTGTGGCAAAGACTGACCTCGGCACTCCCAATACGGAGGCTGTTAAGAAGGGCTTTGCAAACCTTGAAAAGCACATAGAAAATCTTGGAAAATACGGCGTTCCCGTTGTGGTTGCCCTCAATGCCTTTACAAGCGATACCGCAGAGGAAAGGGAGTATGTGAGAAGCCGCTGTGAGGAAATGGGTGCCGAGTTTGCGCTTTCCCGTGTATGGGAAAAGGGCGGCGAGGGCGGCATTGCTCTTGCGGAAAAGGTTATAGAGGTTCTTGAAAGCAAAAAGAGCAGCTTTAAGCCTCTTTATGATGTTGAACTTCCCATCGCAGAGAAAATAGATATAATTGCAAAGGAAATCTACGGAGCCGACGGAGTGGACTTTACGCCGAAGGCAAAGAAGGATATTGCAAAAATCGAAGCCATAGGTTACGGAAATGTCCCCGTATGTATCGCCAAAACACAATATTCACTGTCCGACAACGCCGCTCTTTACGGCAGACCGGAGGGCTTCAGGATAAGCATAAGAGGCGTGACAATTTCGGCAGGGGCAGGCTTTGCCGTGGCTCTTTCGGGTAATATTATGACTATGCCGGGACTTCCAAAAAAACCTGCCGCAGAGGGCATAGATGTTGACGGAAACGGCGTGGTTTCGGGCTTATTCTGATTTAAGGTGATTATATGAAAATATGCTTTATATCCTTGGGCTGTGACAAAAATCTCATTGACTCAGAGATAATGCTGGGGCTTATTGACAGAGAGGGATATATTATAACACAGGACGAAAGTGATGCCGACATAATTATAATAAACAGCTGCGGCTTTATTGCACAGGCAAGCGAGGAGGCCATAGAAAATATTCTGAGGGTTTCGGAGTATAAGAAAACCGGCAGGCTCAGAGGGCTTATTGTTACGGGCTGTATGGCTCAGAGATATAAGACGGAAATATTCAGACTTCTTCCCGAAGTGGACGCTGTGGTCGGCACGGCGGATTTTGAGTGCATAGGGGACGTTATAAAGGCTGTTATGGACGGGGGCAGAAATGTTCTTAAAATAACGGATAAAAACAAAAGGCTTGACGAAAGTCTGCCTATGCTGAGAATGATGACGTCTATTGAGGGCTTTGCCTATATTAAGATTGCCGAGGGCTGCGATGCCCACTGCACCTACTGCACCATTCCGTCACTGAGGGGACATTACAGAAGCAGAACCATTGAAAGCCTTGTGCGGGAGGCGGAGCTGCTTGCGTCAAGGGGAGTCACCGAGCTTATAGCCGTGGCGCAGGATACCGCCCTTTACGGTAAGGATATATACGGAAAGCCTTGCCTTGATGTTCTTCTCAGAAAGCTTTCCGAGGTCGATGGTATACGGCGGATAAGAATATTATATGCCTATCCCGAAAACATAACGGAGAGGCTTATAACGGAAATGGCGACAAATCCCAAAATATGCAATTATATCGATATGCCCATACAGCACGCCTCGGACAGTGTTCTTAAAATGATGGGCAGACGCAGCCGCAGGGAGGAGCTTTACAATATTATAGAAAAGCTGAGAAAAGCCATGCCGGATATATGTCTGCGCACAACTCTTATAGTAGGTTTTCCCGGAGAAACCGAGGAGGACTTCAATATTCTCAGGGATTTCATAAATGACATAGGCTTTGACAGGCTCGGTGTATTTGAATATTCAAGAGAGGACGGAACTCCCGCCGCAGAAATGAAAGGACAGATTCACCACAACACCAAAAAAAGAAGAAAAAGGGAAATTCTGGAGCTTCAGAAGGACATATCCGAGAGAATATGCAAGGGCTTTGTAGGCAGACGGCTTGAGGTTATGGTTGAGGGAAAGCTTTCCGGCGAGGAGGGCGTATATATAGGCAGAAGTTACAGAGATTGTTATGAAATTGACGGATATGTTTTTTTCAGCTCTGACAGAGAACTTCTTTCGGGAGATTATACGGAGGTTCTGATTACATCGTCTTCCGAATACGACCTTGTGGGAAGTGAAATAAAGGAGGGATAGTATGAATTTGCCAAACAAGCTGACTATGTTCAGAATTATAATGGTTCCTGTTTTTATAGTATTTCTTTTGTGCCCCATACCCTACGGCAGATATGCGGCTCTGGCGGTTTTCATACTGGCGTCCGCAACGGATTTTCTGGACGGGTATATAGCAAGGAAATATAACCTTATAACCGATTTCGGCAAATTTATGGACCCTCTCGCTGACAAGCTCCTTTGTTCCTCTGCTATGATAGCCCTTATAAATGCGCCCGGCTCGGTGATATCGCTGCCTGCTGTTGTCGTTATAATAATAACGGCAAGGGAATTCATTATAACGGGTTTTCGCACGCTGGCGGTGGAAAAGGGAATAGTTATTGCCGCTTCTCCATGGGGAAAGGCAAAGACGGTTTTTCAGATGATTATGATAATACTTCTTCTGCTGAATACAGAAGCACTCAAAATTCCGACAATATGCGCTGTGGGAGCGGCGACGGTTCTGACGATTGTTTCCGCTGTTGATTATATTATGAAAAATAAGAGTGTGCTTAAGGGGTGATTTTTATGAAGCGTTTTGCGGCTGTTTTTATGGCGGCGGCGGTTTTGTTTACGGATCCGGCTCTTGCCGGCGATGGAAGCTATTTTGAAGATCCGGAGGCTGCGGGAGGTTATCTTGCGGGAGTTATAGAGTATATAGACAAAAACTATGTGGGAAACGACATAGACAACGATAAGCTTGTTGCGGCGGCTGTTTCCGCAATGGCTTCGAGCCTTGACAATTATTCTCAGTTCTATACGGACGAGGAATATAACAATTTTCTTCAGACTGTGGAAAATGAGGTATATGCCACAGGCTTCGCATTTTCCGTCACAGAGGATTATCCCATGATAACGGATATAATGCCCCAGAGCCCGGCGCAGATAAACGGACTTCTTGCGGGGGATAAAATAACTGTTATAAACGGCAGCAGCACTCTGTATAAGACCTATGACGAGGTGGCTGAAATGCTTACCAATGTAAGCGAGCCGAAATATGAGCTGTCTGTTCTCAGAAACAACAAAATTTATGAATACAGCTTTGACCTTGAATCGGTTAAGGTAAGGACAGTGTTTTATTCGGAAATGGACGATCTTATCACGGTGGATATGGCAGATGAATGGGACGAAATAGGCTATATTCAGATAACCGCCATATCTACGGGCACTGCTGCGGAATTTGAAGATGCTTTGCAGTGGGCGAAAAAAAAGGGTATGAGCAAAATCATATTGGATCTTCGTGGAAATTCGGGAGGTCTTGTGGACGAGGCAGTTGAAATATGCAAAAAGATAGTTCCGGAGGGGCGTATTATGTATACGCAGGACAAAACGGGGAATATTGACGAAATCTTTTCAAGCCTGAAGAGGAAACCCTTTGACCAGATCGCAGTGCTTACAAATTCAATGACGGCTTCGGCGGCTGAAATAATAGCCAGCGCCATCAAGGAGTCGGAAGCGGGCTTTGTGGTAGGACAGAAAACCTTTGGCAAGGGCGTTGTTCAGACAGTGGCAAGCCTGCCGAATTTGGGTATGCTTAAGCTCACAACAATGGAGTATTTCACGAGAAACGGCAATACAATAAACGGAAAGGGTGTAAGCCCCGACATAGAGGTAAACACCATGTATACCGTTACGGAAAACGATACATTGGAGTCAGAAAAGATAAGAGATGTTTTCAGATATCTGGGGTATAAGGTGAACACATTTTCAGATGTGAAACGCTCCCTTGCCACATTTCAGACCAAAGCCGGTCTGACCGCTACGGTGGAGCTTGACTCCGAAACAGTGAACAGCCTGAATCTTGCCTTATATGCAAGACAGGTAGAGCATGACGATGTTCTTGAAACAGCATACAATGAGCTTATGAAGCTTCTTAAGCAGTAAAGAAAGGGAGAACAGAAAACGTTCTCCCTTAAATATTATTTTTCCGATTTATATTTCTTTGCCGCCTCTATAAAATCTCTGAAAAGAGGGTGAGGTCTGTTGGGACGGGATTTGAATTCCGGGTGGAACTGTACGCCCACATACCACGGGTGAACGGCTTTGTCAAGCTCCACAATTTCCACAAGCCTTTCATTAGGTGAAAGACCGGCTATAATAAGTCCATTTTCACAAAGAGCCTGTCTGAATTCGTTGTTGAATTCATAGCGATGGCGATGGCGCTCGTAAATAAGCTCCGCACCGTATGCTTTCTGAGAATTGGTATTTGCCGTAAGCTTGCAGGGATATGCGCCAAGACGCATTGTGCCGCCCATTTCTTCAATATCCTTTTGCTCAGGCATAAGATCTATTACAGGATGGGCTGATTCGGGGTCGATCTCCGAGGTGTTTGCGTCCTTATAACCCATTACGCTGCGTGCAAATTCTATTACTCCGCACTGCATTCCAAGACAGATGCCGAAGAAGGGTATCTTATTTGTTCTGGCGTAGTTTATGGCGGAAATCTTGCCTTCTATTCCTCTTGTGCCGAATCCTCCCGGAACAAGAATACCGTCTGCATTTCGGAGAGCGCTTAAATCGCCGCTCTCAAGACTTTCGGAGTTGATCCATTCTATGTTTACCTTTACACCTGTGTGTATGCCTGCATGGTGGAGAGATTCCACAATAGAAAGGTATGCATCGTGAAGCTCCACATATTTGCCTACAAGGGCTATGCTTACTTCTCCCTTTACATTCCTTTCCTTTTCAACAACGCTTTGCCAGTCTGTAAGCTCCGGAGCTTTGTCGCATACTCCCAGCTTGCGGCATACTATGCCGGCAAGGTTTTCGCTTTCAAGAAGAAGAGGTACCTCATAGAGAGAGTCGCAGTCTATATTTTCGATTACGCAGTCCTTTTTTACATTGCAGAAAAGGGCAAGCTTTGATTTTTCCGTTTCGGAAAGATGGTGTTCAGTACGGCAGACGATTATGTCGGGCTGAATTCCTATCTGAAGAAGCTGTTTTACGGAATGCTGAGCGGGCTTTGTTTTAAGCTCCTGAGATTTTGAGAGATAAGGTATCAGGGCAACGTGTATGTAAAGTACATTTTCCTTGCCTACCTGATAGCTGACCTGTCTTATTGCTTCAAGGAAAGGCTCGCTTTCTATATCGCCCACCGTTCCGCCGATTTCCGTTATTATAAAATCGGCTCCCGTGTTTTTGCCCCTGTATACCCTTGCTTTTATTTCGTTTGTGATGTGGGGAATAACCTGTACGGTTGCTCCGAGATAGTCGCCCTTGCGCTCCTTATTCAATACCGACCAGTAGATTTTGCCCGTGGTTACATTGCTGTTTACGGACAGATTTTCGTCTACAAATCTTTCGTAATGACCAAGGTCGAGGTCGGTTTCGGCTCCGTCGTCGGTGACGAAAACCTCTCCATGCTGATAGGGACTCATTGTGCCCGGATCTATGTTTATATACGGATCAAATTTCTGGATAGTTACCTTATAGCCTCTTGCCTTCAGAAGTCTGCCCAACGATGCCGCCGTTATGCCCTTTCCAAGCCCCGAAACAACACCGCCGGTGACGAAAATATATTTGGTTTCCATTTTTACACCTCTTTGTTTTCTGACTTCACTTTCAATAACAAAAACTAACATTAATTTTATAATTATATATATGAAAAGTCAAGAGATAAATTATTTTAAAAATCTTGTAAGGGAGTAGAAAGACCCATATAATAGAAATCGTATAAGCCTTGCTTTTCGGCAGTGAAAATATGCTTATAAAAAAGAGCGGAAAATCATTGAAATTTATTCCGCCTTGTTGTAAAATCAAAGAAACAGATAAAGTCCGGATCCCGATTATACGGATTACGGAACAAACCCTGCCGAGCCAAAAAAAACTGCCGGGGGCACGATCTTAAGCTTGGTCGGAAAGCTTTTGGGGCGGCTGCGGGGGCGAGGAGGGGGAGGGGAGCGTGGGGGAAAACAACTCCCAGCGGGAGTTGTTTTCCCCCACGCTCCCCTCCCCCTCCTCGCCCCCGCAGCCCTCGGCAGCTTTCCGAACCATCTGAAGATGGTTCGGAGAGCTGTCGAGTGGCAACTTTCATTTTATAATGGGAGGCATATTTATGGATTTTAACAAAGCTAAAAATATAATCATTCTTTTTTTGGTTATACTGAATTTTTTTCTTTTGGGACTCAACCTGAAAAGCTGTGCCGCAAAAAGGCTTTCGGGAGAGGAGATCGACAATATAAAGACGGTTCTTTCATCGAAGGATATAAATATAAGCTGCGACATACCGAAGAGTGCCGATGAGCTGCCACAGCTTGAGCTTGTTCGGGAAAGCTATGATTTATTCGGAATTTCGGATATTTTCTTTGGCAGCGGCGCAGATATCAGCCGCACGGAGGAATTTGACGTAACTATCCTTAAATCCGAAAACAAGATATTAAGCATAAACGGAAGTGAGCTTTCCTTCTTCGACCCCGATGTTAAAATATCTTCAACCACCGAAGCGCAGGAAAGGACAGATGCTCTTGTTGAGGATTTAAACAGGGTTCTTTATGATTTTACATTTGAAAAAATATCGGAAACAGATGAGGGAATAAGAGTTTCATATAATATGTACTATAAAAATTACAACTGCTTCAACAGCTATTGTATATTTACCTTTAATGAAGAAGGAATGAATGCAGACATAAATTATGCTGTGCCAACGGGATTTTCGGGGGTAAAATCCGAGGTATATCCTGCGGACATAATTCTTTTTTCCTTTATGAACGCAATAAGGGACAAATATCCCGATGAAAAGCTTGATATTTCCGATATAAAAGAGGGTTATCTTGATGCGGCAGGCAGTGAAGGGGGAGATGTTGAGGCAATCCCCTGTTATCGCATAAGTCTTGAGGGAAAAAGCGAAAATTTTTATATAAATGGGTATACTGCGGCATATGTAGAAGATTTTAACAAATAAATACAGGGGCTTATAATATTTTTTATAATATGTTTGACAAAAATAAAAAAAGCCTTTTCAATTGTGATATTTGGTGATATAATTATTGTCGGTGTGTTGTTATCAGTTTCATCCGATAGGGGTGTTATATATATGGAATGTTTTGAAATAAACGGACAAAAAAAATTAAAGGGTGTTGTTTCCATAAGCGGAGCCAAGAATGCGGCAGTGGCGATTATTCCGGCGGCAATTGTTGCAAACGGCGTTTCTGTTATAGAAAATCTGCCGGCAATAGAGGATGTAACGAGCCTTATGCAAACCTTGGATCTTCTGGGTGCCAAATGCACTATGACAGACGAGTCAACACTTATTATAGATGCAAGAAAAGTAAATTCCTGTGTTGCCACCGATGAATCCGTAAGAAAGATAAGAGCCTCATATTATCTTATGGGTGCACTTCTGGGAAGATTTGGTCGGGCAGAGGTTGCTTTGCCGGGCGGCTGCAACTTCGGCGAACGTCCCATAGATCAACATCTGAAGGGCTTTCGTATGATGGGCGCAAAAATCGACACTACCGGTGATGACAGAATTATAAAGCTTGAAGTAAACGGCAGACTTCACGGAGCCAACATATATCTTGATGTTGCTTCGGTGGGGGCAACCATAAACATAATGATAGCGGCGGCTACGGCTTCGGGCAGAACCGTTATAGAAAACGCCGCAAAGGAGCCTCATATAGTCGATACGGCAAACTTCCTCAATATGCTTGGCGCAAATATAAAGGGAGCAGGCACCGATGTTATCAGGATAAATGGCATGGACAGGCTTCACGGCGGAGAGTATACTATAATTCCCGATCAGATTGAAGCAGGCACATATATGATATGCGGAGCAATTACGGGAGGAGATATAACGGTTAAAAATCTTATTCCCAAGCATATGGACTCCCTTACGGCAAAGCTTGAGGAAATGGGCTGTCGTGTTATAGAAGGCGATGACTATATAAGAATAATTTCGGACAGCAGACTGTGCGCTACAAATATAAAGACGATGGTATATCCCGGCTTCCCTACCGATCTTCAGCCGCAGATAACGGCTTTGCTTGCTGTTGCTGATGGAACAAGCGTAGTTGTTGAAAATGTATGGGAAAACCGTTATCAATATATAGATGAGCTGAAAAAATTCGGCGTATGTGTGGAAATCAGAGGAAGAGAAGCTGTTATAAAGGGAGTTTCCGGACTTAAGGGCGCCGATGTTTCGGCGACTGATCTGAGGGCGGGCGCAGCGATGATCATAGCGGCGCTTGCTGCCGAGGGCAGGTCCACAATAGACAATATCCGTTTTATTGACAGAGGATATGCCAATATAGAAGAAAAACTCAGATTTCTGGGAGCCGACATAAAAAGAGTTTCCAAAAATTCATAAACGGTGGTGTTGTAATGTCACTTGAATTTTCAACAATAGCCAGCGGTTCTTCGGGGAATTGTACATATGTTGGCACAAAGCATACAAAAATACTTATAGATGCAGGGCTGAGCGGAAAGAAAATAGACGAGGGGCTTAACAAAATAGGTGTTAAAGGCTCTCAGATAGATGCTGTTTTTCTTACCCATGAGCATGATGACCATATAAGGGGCGCCGGAATATTTTCCAGAAAGTACGGAACACCTTTATATGCCACAGCCGGAACCTATAACGGCGGCGAATATAAGATGGGCAAGATAAATCCTGTTTTAAGGAATGTTATTGCCCAAGGGGAAAGTGTAATTATAAATGATTTGTGCATATGCTCATTCGGTACGCCCCATGATGCAAATGAATCGGTGGGATATAACATAATGACCGATAAGCACAAGGTTACAGTGGCAACGGATATAGGTCACGTCACAAAAACCGTTATGGACAGCATAAAAGACAGCAACATTCTACTTCTGGAGAGCAACCACGACATAGATATGCTGAAAAACGGAACCTATCCTGAGCCGCTTAAAAGGCGCATTCTTGGTGAAAGAGGACATTTATGCAACGAAACGGCAGGAAAGCTTCTTGCCTGTATTATGAACGGCAGCCTGTCCTATGTGCGTCTTGGTCATCTCAGCATAGAAAACAATACGGAAAGACTGGCTTTTGAAACCGTTGAGGCAATTCTCAATCATTATAAAATAAAGGTAGGAACATATCTCGATATGGCAGTTGCCGCAAGAGATCATGTTTCGGAGATTATAGAGCTTAAATGAAAATAACTGTTATTTGCGTAGGCAAAATAAAGGAAAAATTTTACAGACAGGCCATAGAGGAATATTCCAAAAGGCTTTCGGGATATGCAAATTTTGAAATTATAGAAACAGCCGATGAAAAAGCGCCGGAGGGTCTTAGCAGAGCCGAGGAGAAAAGAATACTTGACAAGGAAGGCGACAGGATAATTTCAAAGCTTAAGGGCGGTTTTACGGTGGCTCTTGCCATTGAGGGCAAGGCAATGACAAGCGAAGAATTTGCCGGTTTTATTGCGAAAAAGACCCTTGAAGGGATAAGTCATTTCAATTTTATAATAGGCGGCTCGCTGGGGCTTTCGTCCGAAGTGATGAAGAAAGCCGATTTCAGTCTGAGCTTTTCGGAAATGACATTTCCCCATCAGCTCATGAGGGTTATACTCACAGAGCAGATATACAGGGCTTTCAGAATTATAAATAATGAACCGTATCATAAATGAAGGAGGAGATTTTATGCTTTATAAAACAAAGGGCGTATGTGCTTCACAGATTTCTTTTGAAGTGAAGGACAACAAGGTACACAATGTTTCTTTTCTTGGCGGCTGCAGCGGAAACACTCAGGGTGTCGGCAGACTTGTTGAGGGAATGGACGCCGATGAGGCTATAAAACGCCTTAAGGGGATAAGATGTGGATTCAAGCCTACGTCATGTCCCGACCAGCTTGCAAGAGCATTGGAAGAATACAAAAACACACAGAATGGCTGAAAAAAAGCTCGGAACTGTACTGACCCCCAAAAGTTGGACCAAAATCTAACGACAAGGGGGTCAGTTTTTAATGGCTAAATATAGTTACGAAT
>CANQXR010000019.1 GCA_947627855.1 uncultured Clostridia bacterium | reverse complement strand
CCGCTCCCTCCCCTCGCCCCCGCCCACCCCGCAGTCCGGTCGGCGAACCGCAGGTTTATAAAGCCGGGACACTTTCTATATAAATAATTATATCACTTACCTGTTATCAATTTTTTCAGGGTACATATCGTGATTTAAAAGCCGGTCAAAGGCGGCTTTTTCCCAAGGCGTACCGGGTTTTCCGTAATTACAGTAGGGATCTATTGAAATTCCGCCACGGGGAGTGAATTTTCCCCATACCTCTATATATTTAGGCTCCATAAGCTTAATAAGATCCTTCATAATGGTATTCACACAATCCTCATGGAAGGCTCCGTGATTTCTGAAGCTGAAGAGATACAGCTTCAGGGATTTGCTTTCAACCATTTTTTCGGACGGTACATATGAAATATATATGCAGGCGAAATCCGGCTGACCGGTAATAGGACACAGTGAGGTGAATTCCGGACAGTTGAATTTTACAAAGTAATCATTTTCCCGGTGTTTATTTAAAAATGTTTCCAATATTTCGGGGCAGTATTCATTTGGTATTTTAACATTCTTTTTGCCTAAAAGTGTGACGCCTGTCGGTTTTTTGTTTTCCATTTTTACCATCTCCTTATCAAGAAACCTGCACATATACTGCGGGTAGTCGGGGGCAAGGGGGTCGGAGGAATGGGGAGGACAGGGCAATGCGCAAGGGGTGCGCCCCTTGCGCATTGCCCTGTCCTCCCCATTCCTCCGACCCCCTTGCCCCCGCGGCCCCTTGTGTTATGTCACCCTCATATGAGGGTGACATAACACAAGGGGCAAAAAGTGTGTAAATATAATTGTACACAAAAAAGCTGTCTGTGTCAATTAATGAAATAATGATTAATAAAAAAAGGCTCCGAAAGCTTCCGGAGCCTTAAGCTGCGAATAAAAGAAATTACATCATTCCCATTCCGCCGCCCTGGGGAGGCATAGGAGGTTCGGGTTCTTTAATATCGGCAACAACTGCTTCTGTTGTAAGGATTGTTGATGCAACGCTGTTTGCGTTGAGAAGCGCACTTCTTGTAACCTTTGTAGGATCGATTATACCTGCGTTGATCATATCCACATAGGAAGATGTAAGAACATCAAAGCCTGTGCCCTTCTTCTGTTCCTTAACTTTATTTACGATAACAGCACCCTCAAGTCCTGCATTTTCAACGATCTGCTTAAGGGGAGCTTCGAGAGCTTTAAGAATTATGCCTGCGCCTGTCTTTTCATCGCCCTCAAGAGAGTCGAATACCTTTTTAACCTCAGGTATACAGTGAACATAAGCTGAACCGCCGCCTGCAATTATACCCTCTTCAACTGCTGCCTTTGTAGCTGCCAGAGCGTCCTCAAGACGGAGCTTCTTTTCCTTAAGCTCTGTTTCTGTGGCTGCGCCTACCTTTATTACGGCAACGCCGCCTGCAAGCTTGGCAAGTCTTTCCTGTAATTTTTCTTTATCAAAATCAGATGTTGTTGTGCTGATGGCTTCCTTTATCTGATTTACTCTTGAACTGATATCATCGGCATTTCCTGCACCGTCAACGATAGTTGTGGTATCCTTTGTTACCTTAACGCTGCCTGCTCTTCCGAGCATTTCAATTGTGGTGTCCTTAAGATCAAGGGCAACGTCTTCGGAAATAACCGTGCCGCCTGTAAGAACGGCAATATCCTGAAGCATTTCTTTTCTTCTGTCGCCAAAACCGGGGGCTTTAACTGCTACACAGGTAAATGATCCGCGGAGCTTATTGAGAACGAGTGTTCCGAGAGCCTCTCCCTCAACGTCTTCGGCAATTATAAGAAGCTTTGCTCCCTGCTGAACGATCTGTTCAAGCACGGGAAGAAGATCCTGAATATTTACAATTTTCTTTGTTGTGATAAGGATGTACGGATTGTCAAGCTCAGCGATCATCTTTTCCATATCTGTTGACATATAGGGTGAAAGATAACCTCTGTCAAACTGCATACCTTCAACGAGATCAAGCTCTGTAAGCATTGTCTTGCTTTCTTCAACTGTGATAACACCATCGTTTGAAACCTTTTCCATAGCGTCTGCTACAAGAGCGCCTACTTCCTCGTCAGAGGCTGAAATTGAAGCAACTTTAGCTATATGATTTTTGCCGTCAACCTTCTGGCTCATACCCTTTATTGTTTCGTTTGCTGCGTTTGTTGCTTTAGCCATACCCTTTCTTAATATGATGGCATTTGCGCCTGCTGCAATATTCTTAAGACCTTCGTTGATCATAGCCTGAGCAAGAACCGTAGCGGTAGTGGTTCCGTCGCCTGCTATATCGTTTGTCTTTGTTGCAACTTCCTTTACAAGCTGTGCGCCGATGTTTTCGACTTCATCTTCAAGCTCTATTTCCTTTGCTATGGTTACGCCGTCGTTTGTAATAAGGGGTGTTCCGAATTTTTTGTCAAGAACTACATTTCTTCCCTTGGGACCAAGTGTAACCTTTACGGTATCTGCGAGTTTATTTATACCGGCTTCAAGTCCTTTTCTTGCTTCGCTTGAATAAAGTATCTGTTTTGCCATTTTAATGTGACCTCCTTAATTATTCGACAATAGCTAAAATATCATCAGAAGTGACAATAATAAATTCTTCATCATCAAGGTCTACCTTTGTGCCTGCGTATGAAGAATAGACAACCTTGTCGCCAACCTTTACTTCCATAGGTATAAGCTTGCCGTCTTCCATTCTGCCGGGACCGACTGCAACAACTTCTGCCTCCTGAGGCTTCTTCTGCTGTGAAGATGTAAGAATAATGCCGCCTTTGGTCTTTTCTTCCGCTTTGAATTCTTTTAAAACTATTCTGTTGTTAAGTGGAACTAATTTCATATTTCATACCTCCTGAGAATTTTATTAGCACTCACACTTGTTGAGTGCTAACCGATTAATGTTATAATATTCTAACTTGGAAATATATGCAATATTCTTATTCAATTATTTTATGCCGTTTTAACAAAATAATTTGAGAATATCTCGTGATTTCTGCGATTTTCATTTATTTTCTTTATTTTTTGCTTATTTTTAATGTTCTGGCATAGTAAAAGAGATATTGCTGGGCAAAGCCTGCATATTTTCCCCATTTTTCCTTTGCAAAGCTATGTATCTCGCCTATTGTTCTGTCACTGTCGCCGAAGTAAATATGTTCCATAACTCTTTTTATCCATACATCGGTGGGAAATACTTCGCTTCTGCCATAGGAAAAAAGGAGAACGCAGTCAGCTACCTTTGTTCCTACGCCTTTTATACTCATAAGTTCCCTTTTTGCTGTTTCCGTATCCTTCTGTTTCAGTTCTTCAAGCTTGATATCACCCCTTTTAAGCTTTTCAAGGCAGTCAGTAATATATTTATGTCTGAAGCCTGTTTTACATTCCATAAGACTTGCCCCATCGGAATTTTCAAGAGAGCATATGTCGGGAAACAGATATTCCCCTCCGACTTCCTTTCCCCATCTTTCGGAAATATTTTTTATTACCTTTTTAATCATGGGTATACGGTTATTCTGGGATATTATAAATGAAACAAGGCATTCAAAAGGATCCTGATTGAGTATTCTTATTCCACTGCCGAAGGCGATGGCTTTTTTCAGTTCGGGGTCTTCGGAGAGTATGGTTTTGACGTGTTCGTAATTTCTGCCAAGGTCGAAATAATCGAACCATATGTTTTCAAAATCCTCTGCTGTGCATGGAAAGAGTATGGTTTCGTCATCGGTCTGCTTTAAGTTCAGAACCTTGCCTTTTGCTATTATTCTGTACTCCTTTTCGTCCTTTTTTTCAAATCTGAAGCACTGACCGCATTCTAGGGTCTGCTCTATGTCGAAGCTGTCCTGTTCTGTCAGATGGACTATATTGTTTTCTTCAAAATATTTCATAATTATTTCCTTTCCTGTTGTAAAAAAGCTTTAAAATATGTTATAATACATTATAATTATATACACTCGGTTGGTTTTGTTATGGCTGCTCCGCCTTTTAAACCATCTCAGATGGTTTTAAAAGACGAACCCGTGGGGGCGGGGCGGGGCGATAGCGTCGGGTCTTTGGGAGGCGGACCCGTCCGCCTCCCAAAGACCCGACGCTATCGCCCCGCCCCGCTCGGTCCCGCAGCCGTGTCGGAGCTCCGTCCGAATTTTTGCAGGGACAGCCGGGTGTAGAAAACACATCGGCACAAAAAGGAGGCATATTATAATGAAAGACAAATTGTATACCATTCCCGTAACCGAAGCATTTACCGAGGCGGAAGGCTGTCCGCTTTGCGCTATCCATGACAAGCTGGACAAGGAGTCGGTTGATTATATGATGGGTCCCTCCTATATGGAAGGCGACATTCGTATGGAAACAAATAAGGTAGGCTTTTGCGAGGAGCACTATCTGAAAATGTACCACATGAAAAACCGACTCGGTCTTGCGCTTATGTGCGATACCCATCTCCAAGAGATTGTAAAACAGCTTGAAAAGGGAGCCGACAGTCTTAAGGAGGGCAAAAAGGGTCTGTTTTCAAAGGGTAGCAAGGAAAAACCCGAAATTCTGTCGTTTCTTAATAATATATCAGATAATTGCTATATTTGCAACAGAATTAAAGACAGCTTTGACAGATATGTGGATACCATATTCTTCCTTTGGAGCAAGGAGCCAAGCTTCAAGGAGCTTGTAAAAAAATGTGACGGCTTTTGTTTTCAGCACTTTGTACTCCTTCTTGACAGGGGCAAGGAGCTTATGAGCAAGGAAAGCTATTCCGATATGGTCGATACTCTTGTGCCGGAGCAGATCAGGGTTCTGAAAGAGCTTGAAAAGGACGTAGCCTGGTTTATAGATAAGAATGATTACAGGCATAAGGACGAGCCATGGGGCAACGCAAAGGATTCTGTTGAAAGAACACTTAAAATGATGACAGGTTCAAAGGTGGAATAACAATGAAGTTTAAGGATCTTAGCTTTTTTCAGAAGATAGATCACATATGGGAATATTACAGAGTGCCTATTCTCGGCACGATACTTTTTGGGTTTATAATTATAACGTGGTTTTACAATGCAAAGCTTCGTCCCCATAAGGAGCTTATGGCGGGGGTGGGCATACTTAACTATGCTCTTCCCGATTTTACGGAGGACAGTCTGGCTCCCGAAATAAACGAAAGGCTTGGGCTTACGTCTACCAACCGTGAGGTCAGGCTTGAGTATTTCTATACCGATGATCAGGAGGCGGGCTCAGACATTGTTGCAAAGCTGGGGGCAATGCTGCTTAGCGGCGATGTGACCATTCTTGTTATGGATAAGACTCTTATGGAGGCATATGCCTATGAAGATTATCTTATGGATCTGTCTTTGGTATATACCGATGAGGAGCTTGCCTCTCTTGAGGAACAGGGGCTTATTCTTAAATTCTATACGGAAACCGACCCGACATCAAAAGCCTATGCCATAAGCCTTGCCAATTCACAGCTGATGACACTTCTGCCCGGCTTTGATGCCAAGGAAAACTATATAGCCGTATTTGGGGCAAACGAAACGCCGGAGGAGCAGAAAAAGGTTCTGGATCTGCTTATCAATTGACATAATGAAGGCTTTGTGGTAAAATACGCTTAAAATTCAATTTATAAAAAAATTATACAAATATTATAAGTCAGACAAGGAGAAACCGAAATGAAAGAGTATTCACCTAAAGAAATCGAAAAGAAATGGCAGGATATATGGGAGAAAAGTGAGGCGTTCAAAACCTCTGACGATTATACCAAGCCAAAATATTACGCCCTTGTGGAATTTCCCTATCCCTCCGGACAGGGACTTCACGTAGGTCACCCACGTCCTTATACGGCTCTTGACATTATATCGAGAAAAAGACGTATGCAGGGATATAATGTTCTGTTTCCCATGGGCTGGGACGCTTTCGGACTTCCTACCGAAAACTATGCCATCAAAAACAAGATACACCCACGTATAGTTACGGAAAAGAATGTGGAGCGCTTTAAAAATCAGCTTAAGACAATAGGCTATTCCTTCGATTGGTCGAAGGAGGTCAACACCACCGACCCCGATTATTATAAGTGGACACAATGGATATTTTTACAGCTTTTCAAAAAGGGGCTTGCATATAAAAGCAAAATGCCCATAAACTGGTGTACGGGCTGCAAGGTCGGACTTGCAAATGAAGAGGTTGTAAACGGTGTATGCGAAAGATGCGGTTCTCCCGTTGTGCGCAGGGTCAAAAGTCAGTGGATGCTCAAAATCACGGCTTATGCCGACAGGCTTATAAAGGATCTTGACGATGTGGATTATGTGGAGAAAATAAAAGTATCCCAGAAAAACTGGATAGGTCGCTCGGAGGGCGCAGAGGTGGACTTTGCCCTTAAGGGAATTGACGAGATACTCACGGTTTATACCACACGTCCCGACACCCTTTTCGGGGCGACATATATGGTAATTTCTCCCGAACACCCGCTTATTGACAAATATAAGGATATTATAGAAAATTACGGCGAGGCTGCCGCATACAGGGAAGAAGCCTCAAAGAAGTCCGATTTCGAGCGTACGGAGCTTGTAAAGGAAAAGACAGGCGTTGAAATAAAGGGAATAAGAGCTGTTAATCCTGTGAACGGCAAGGAAATACCTGTGTGGATCTCCGACTATGTTCTTATGTCTTACGGAACAGGCGCAATTATGGCTGTGCCTGCCCATGACGAACGTGACTGGGACTTTGCGAAGAAGTTCGGTTTGCCAATTATCGAGGTCGTTGCAGGAGGAAATGTTCAGGAGGCTGCATTTACCGACATCAAAACAGGCAAGCTTGTCAATTCCGATTTCCTGAACGGTCTTGACGTTTCGGCGGCAAAGGCTGAGATAATAAAGTTCCTCGAAGAAAAGGGAATAGGTCACAAAAAGGTCAATTTCAAGCTTCGTGACTGGGTATTCTCACGTCAGAGATATTGGGGCGAGCCAATACCTATCGTACACTGCGACAAATGCGGTTATGTGCCCATTCCGGAGGAGGAGCTGCCCCTCAGACTGCCGGAGGTTGAAAGCTATATGCCTACGGATACGGGAGAGTCGCCCCTTGCGGCTATGACCGACTGGGTAAACACAACCTGTCCTCACTGCGGAGGTCCCGCAAAGAGAGAAACCGACACAATGCCTCAGTGGGCAGGCTCTTCATGGTATTTCTTAAGATATATCGACCCCCACAACAACAACGCCCTTGCAGACAGAAAGGCACTTGACTATTGGCTGCCTGTTGACTGGTATAACGGAGGTATGGAGCATACCACCCTTCATCTGCTCTATTCACGCTTCTGGCACAAGTTCCTCTATGATATGGGTGTTGTGCCGACTGCCGAGCCTTACAGGAAGAGAACCTCACACGGTATGATACTCGGCGAAAACGGCGAAAAAATGTCCAAATCAAGAGGTAATGTGGTCAATCCCGATGATATAATAAATGAATTCGGCGCAGATACCCTGAGGACATACGAAATGTTTATAGGTGCTTTCGATATGGCTGCTTCGTGGTCGCAGAACGGTGTGAAGGGCTGCCGGAGATTTCTTGAAAGGGTATGGAAGCTTCAGGAGCTTGTTGTGCCCGGCGACAGCTATTCAAAGGAATTTGAAACAAAGATGCACCAGACCATCAAAAAGGTTTCGGGAGATTATGAGGGGCTTAAGTTCAATACGGGCATAGCCGCTCTTATGGCTCTGCTGAATGATTTCTATGGGGCAAAGCGCATAAATATGGCTGAATTCAGAACCTTCCTTATACTGCTTAATCCCGTTGCTCCGCATATTACCGAAGAGCTTTGGGAAACGGCTGGCTTTGAGGGACATCTCTATGAAGCAAAGTGGCCCGAATATGACGAGGAAAAGACGGTTGAAAAGAGCATAACCATCGCCGTAACCGTAAACGGCAAGGTCAGAGGCAAGGTTACAATAGCCCTTGACGAGGACGAAGAAAGCGTAAAGGAAAAGGCTCACGCAGAAGCCGGCGTAAAGAAATTTCTCGAAGGCAAAAATATTTTCAAGGAAATATACGTTAAAAACAAGATTCTTAATATAGTAGTCAGATAATCGGCGAAGTCCGGCGCAGTATATACGCCGGACCTCTTTTTTTCAGAAAATAAGCCTCATTTCGTCAGCTGTCATAATTCGGGCGTCCCCCTCCTTCAGATTTTCGTCAAGGGAAAGTCCGCCTATTTTTATTCTTTTCAGATAGGTTGTTTCAATGCCTGCCTTGTAAAGCATTCTTTTTACCTGATGATATTTGCCCTCGCTGACGGTTATTTCGGCTTTTATTGTTTCTCCGTCATTATAAAGCACATTAAGACGGGCGCTTTTAAGTCTTTCATCTCCCAACAACATACCCTCCTTAAACATTTCTTCGGCGTTTTTGAGTAGCTTTCCTTTGCCCTCGGCATAATAAACCTTTTCAACGTGCTTTTTGGGGGACATAAGCCTGTGGGAAAAATCGCCGTCATCTGTTATTATGAGAAGTCCCACGGTGTCCTTGTCGAGCCTTCCTGCGGTAAAAAGTCCCTTTCTCATAAGCTCCGGCGGAAGTATGTCAAAAACCGTTCTTTCACCCTTTTCGTCATTGGAGCAGACTGCGCCGGAGGGCTTGTTCATTATTATATATGAAAACCTTGAATATGAAACAGCCCTGCCGTTTATCTCCACAACAGCCTTATTTTCGTCTATTTTCATATCCGCATTTCTGCATACCGAGCCGTCCGCCCTTACTTTGCCGTCCTTTATAAGTTTTTTGGCTTCTTTTCTGCTGTAAGAGCCGGCGGAACATATAAATTTATCCAGTCTTATCATAAATACTCCCTTATTTATTTTTTTAAGTAAATTTTTAAAAATTTCCGTATACAAAAAACAAAAAATTTGATATAATCGTATTAGTGACGATTATAGGGGAAAAATCCCCCTTGCTTTTTATAATATCATAATTCAGGAGGAAAATCAAATGTCAGTAGTTGATGAAGGCATCAGACTTGAAGAAAACAACACTATCAGCTTTGGAAATTATGAGCTTGACGAAAAACTGAAGGTAGAAAATTTTAAGGTAGATGAAGATTTATATAAAGTAAGAACACATAAGCTTGTTACACGCTTTTCAAAAAACGGACATCTCGTGCTTGAGGCTGTTCCCGGAGCGGCTGTGTTCAATTTCTCATCAAACGACAAGAGAACTAAGTTCAGGGCTTCCGGACTTGGACAGACTCAGTTTACCCTTGAGCTTGAGGACGATGCTCAGTACGACCTTTCGGTAGACGGCGTAAAAATAGGCAGAGTCCACGCAAGATTTGCAGGCAAGCTCAGCTTTTCGGCAGCTCTTAAGGACGAGCCTGTGGAAATCAAGCTTGTCAGAAAATAATGGCAAGGCAAAAAACAAGGTTTGTCTGTCAGTCCTGCGGATATGAAACGGGCAAGTGGCTGGGAAGATGTCCTTCCTGCGGCGAGTTTGCCACCTTTTCCGAGGAGGCTGTTGTTGAGGACAAATCACGCTATAAAAGGGCGGCGGCAGCCGATGAGAGCCGCAGAAGCAGTTCGGTCGTTCTTTCGGAGATTTCCGCCCTCGATTCCGCGCATATGAAAACGGGAATAGGCGAGCTTGACAGAGTTCTTTCCGGCGGTCTTGTGAGAGGCTCATTTACTCTTGTGGGAGGCGACCCCGGAATAGGCAAGTCAACTCTGCTTATTCAGCTTTGCAAATCGGCGGATAAAGGGAAAATATTATATGTTTCGGGGGAGGAGTCTGCGGCACAGGTAAAGCTGAGGGCTTCAAGACTGGACATAACAACGGACGATCTCCTTATTCTCAGCGAAACGAATTTAAAGACAATAGAAAACGAAATTATAAACATAAGACCCGATATTGTAATAATAGATTCCATACAGACAATGTATACAGATGATATTACCTCCGCCCCCGGCTCCGTTTCGCAGGTGAGAGAAAGCGGTTACAGGCTTCTGAACATAGCAAAGCAGAACAATATAACCGTCATAATCGTGGGGCACGTTACAAAGGAGGGTCAGCTTGCAGGTCCCCGTGTGCTGGAGCATATGGTCGACACGGTGCTTTATTTCGAGGGGGACAAGAATTTCTCTTACAGGATATTGCGGTGTGTCAAAAACCGTTTCGGGGGTACAAATGAAATAGGCGTTTTTGAAATGACGGGAAAGGGGCTCAGGGAAATCCTCAACCCCTCCGAATATCTTCTGAAGGGCAGACCCATAGGCGTGCCCGGCTCGGCGGTTACCTGCTGTATGGAGGGCAGCCGTCCGCTTCTGGTGGAGGTTCAGGCACTGGCGGCGTACACCGGCTTTCAGACCCCGAGAAGAATGGCAACGGGCACCGACTTCGGCAGAGTTATAATGCTTATGGCTGTTCTTGAAAAAAGGCTTAATTTTTCATTGGCAAGCTTCGACATATATGTAAATCTCACAGGGGGAATACGGCTTTCGGAGCCTTCCCTCGACGCCGCAATAATTGCCTGCGTAGCCTCAAGCTATAAGAATAAGGCTGTCGCTCCTCATACCGCCATATTCGGCGAGGTGGGGCTTGCCGGAGAGCTGAGAGGCGTAGGTATGTGCGAAAAGAGAATTGCCGAGTGTGTAAAGCTGGGCTTTACCGATATAATAATACCCACAGCAAATTCAAAGGAAATACCCGCCGAGCTTAAAAAGAATGTCAGAACGGCGGATAATATCAATATGCTTTTAAGCTTAATTCTATAACATAACGGAGGAAATAAAAAAATGGCACTGTACGAATCATGGTATATGAGCGCATACACAAGGGAGGGCGGAGTCAATCAGAGAGTATGGAATGACTATATGCCCAAGGAACAGAAAATATATGAGTATTTTCTTAAAAACAAAATAAACACACTGAAGGGCAGCGTTGAGGAGCTTGCAAAACGCTTCGATATGACCCCCGTGTATTTCGCCGGCTTTATTGACGGCATAAACGAGGCTCTTGACGAAAAAGTAAACCTTGAAAACTTTACGCCCGAAAGTGAAATAGACATAAGCTTTGATTTTGAAAGACTTTATAAAAAGATGGTTGAATATAAGGCGGAAACTCTCTATTCTCTGCCCGAATGGGAGGGTATTTTCACGAAGGAACAGCTTGAGGTTTTCTATAAGGAGCAGAAGGTTTCAAGAACCGTCTATAAGGAAAAGAAAATAGGACGAAACGACCCCTGTCCCTGCGGAAGCGGCAAAAAATATAAAAAATGCTGCGGAGCGCACAAGTCATGAAAACCGAATATTTCAGAGTGACGGATATAAACGGGGCTGTGTTTGAAAAAGCCGCCGGAGTAATAAACAGGGGCGGACTTGTGGCTTTCCCTACGGAAACGGTTTATGGGCTTGGGGCAAATGCCCTTGACCCTGCTGCGGTAAAGAAAATATATGAGGCCAAGGGGCGTCCCTCGGACAATCCCCTTATAGTTCATATTTCGGCTCTTTCACAGCTTGGGGGCGTAGTTTCGGAGGTAAGCGAAAACGCCAAAAAGCTTATGGACAATTTCTGGCCCGGTCCTCTGACGCTTATTTTTAAGAAAAGCAAGGCTATACCCAATGAAACATCGGGAGGACTTCCCACAGTGGCTGTGCGTTTTCCCGAAAATGAAACGGCAAGAAAATTTATAAGCGCCTGCGGTGTTCCGATTGCGGCTCCGAGCGCAAATACATCGGGCAGACCCAGCCCAACATCGGCAGCCCACGTTATGGACGACCTTGACGGCAGAATAGATATGGTTATAGACGGGGGCAGCAGTGTGTTCGGGCTTGAATCGACCATAGTGGATACTACGGGTAAGGACGCTGTGCTTCTGCGCCCCGGTTCGGTGACGAGGGAAATGCTTGAGAGCGCCATAGGCAAAATAAGAACGGACAGGGCTGTTCTCGAAGAGCCGGGAGGGGATTTTGTTCCCATTGCTCCGGGAATGAAATATAAACATTATTCTCCCGTGTGCAGCATTACCGTTGTTGACGGTGAAATAAACAAAGTCCGTGAGAAAATACTTTCCCTTCTGTCCGCAGACGGCGAAAAGGGAATTTCCTCCGGCGTTATTGCGACAAAGGAGGACAGCGGCTTTTTTGACGGCTTTAAGGTTATTGAAATGGGGAGCGACAATGATGAAGCCCGTGTTGCGGCAAGTCTTTTTGCCTCCCTGCGCAGATGCGATGCCCTCGGACTTGAAAAGGCATATGTAAAGGCCTTTTCAGAGGAAGGACTGGGGCTTGCCATAATGAACCGTCTGAAAAAAGCGGCGGGCTATAATATTATAAATGTATAAGTCATATAATTTTATATAAAAGACTGCCCCGAAAAAAATCGGGGCAGTCGGTGTTTTTAATAGTTTTCGCAGTTGATTTCAAAAAAGCTTTGGGGGTGATTGCAAACGGGGCATACATCGGGAGCGGCTGTTCCCACTACTATATGACCGCAGTTTCTGCATTCCCATACCTTGACCTCGCTCTTTTTGAATACTTCGGCTGTTTCTATGTTTCTGAGAAGGGCACGATAGCGCTCTTCATGATGTCTTTCGATATCCGCTACCTGACGGAATTTCCTTGCAAGCTCCGTAAAGCCCTCTTTTTCGGCGGTTTCGGCAAAGCCTGCGTACATATCCGTCCATTCATAATTTTCACCTGCGGCTGCTTCGGCAAGATTTTCGGCTGTGCTGCCTATGCCGTTAAGCTCCTTGAACCAAAGCTTTGCGTGCTCCTTTTCATTGTCGGCGGTCTTTAAAAACAGAGCCGACATCTGCTCATAGCCCTCCTTCTTGGCAACGGAAGCAAAATAAGTATATTTATTCCTTGCCTGTGATTCGCCGGCAAAGGCTGCCTGCAGGTTCTTTTCAGTCTGTGTTCCTGCGTATTTGTTTGCAGGCTTTTCGTCCCGAACAACTTCAAGCTTGTCGCCTGTCGCCTTACAGCGTGGACATACGGGATTGTCGCCCGCCTGGAAAATTTCTCCGCATACCTTGCATTTGTATGTTTTCATTGTTATCCTCTCCTTTGCTTCATTTTTTGTTTTTATATCAGCAGCTTCTCCTGCGTGCCTGATATCGGTGTATTTTGCTATTGCCTCGTCTGTCGTTATAAGGTCATCTTCGGAAAGCCCGTGTACGGAGCTGTGTCCCGTTATTCTGGCAAAGGTCTTAAGCTCCGAAAGAGATACGTTGAGATAGTTTGCCGTGCGTATTGCGGCGGCATCTACATCAAGACGTTTTCTCAGCTCCGGATTTTGTGTTGCCACGCCTACGGGACAGTTTCCGCTTCCGCATATCCTGTACTGCTGACAGGCTGCCGCAATGAGAGCGCCGCTTGCTACTGCCACGGCGTCAGCACCCATAGCGAGAGCCTTGGCAAAATCTGCGCTCACCCTCAGTCCTCCCGTTATAACGAGGGAAATATCCGAGCCTATGCTGTCAAGATATCTGCGTGCCCTGTGCAGAGCATATATTGTGGGAACAGTTGTGGCTTCACGGAGAAAGAAGGGACTGGAGCCTGTTGCGCCGCCTCTGCCGTCTATTGTTATGAAATCGGGTCCTGCATATACGGCATATTCCAGATCGCTTTCAATATGCCCCGCCGCAAGCTTTATGCCTATTGGTCTGCCGCCCGAACGAAGTCTGAGCATATCCACCATAGCCCTCAGGTCGTCCCTCGAATTTATCTCCGGAAACTTAGAGGGGCTTTGTATGTCCTCTCCGGGCTTTCTGCCCCTTATTGCCGCCACCTCCGGCGTAACCTTTTCTCCGGGGAGATGTCCGCCCATGCCGGGCTTGGTTCCCTGACCTATTTTTATCTCTATCGCATCGGAATTTTTAAGGTTTTCATCGGTAACGCTGTATTTATTGGGTATGTATTCAAAAATATATTTATATGCTTCGGCTCTTTCCTCCGGCAGAATTCCGCCCTCTCCGCTGCATACTGCCGTTTTTGCCATTGCCGAGCCCCTTGCAAGGGCTGTTTTTATCTCCTTTGACAACGCCCCGAAGGACATATGGGAAATATATATGGGACTGTTCAGAACCATGGGCTTTTTGGCGTTTTTGCCTATTACGGTCATACTGTCGACATCATCGTGGTCGTTCAGCGGAGAGGGATTCAGCTGAGCGCCGAGAATAAGAATGTCGTCCCAGCTCGGCAGCGGCATTTTGGTGCCCATAGCTGCGCTTATGTATTTCCCCGTAACAGCCATTTCGTGTATCTGCTCCATATATCTGTCGGTGGGGTCTGTTCTTGCATATTTATAGTCAAGCCCGCCGGAAAATTCCTTTTGGGGCTTGGGCGGCTCCTCCACTCTGACGAATCTGGATATCGGCTGTTTGCAGACAGGGCATACCTCTATCTGTGAAAGCAGCTTGCCCTCCTTTTCTTCATCAAAAACAGCGCCGCACACGCTGCACTTATAAACTGCCATAGTAAATCACCTCTTTCTCGGTATTTTTAAAATTTTATTCCAGACAGTCGGGGCACATACCCTCAAATACTGTGTTGTGACATTTTACTTTAAAGCCGGTCCCCTCCTCGGCGGCTCTGTCGTTTTCCTCCGCATATTCTATGGGAGCGTCAAAAACTCTGCCGCAGCGGGAGCATATCATATGGTAATGGCGGTCTGTTCTGAAATCATATCTGTCTGCGGCGGGAACTCTTATATGGTTTATTTCCCCCTCCTCCGCAAGTACATTCAGATTTCTGTAAACCGTTCCCCGGCTTATTCTGCTGTCAAGCCTTCTGAGATAAACATATATTTCGTCTGCGCTTGGGTGGTTTGTAAGAGAACGAACCGCATCAAGCACAAGCCTTCTCTGTTTTGTATTTCTTTTTGTTTTCATATAACCAACACCCTGTCCGGATTTTCATTATTAGGACTTATTACTATTATATACTATTTCCGCCGCCCCGTCAACAACAATATCAGAAGCTTTTACGATTTGTCTGAACCAAGGGAGAACATGTTGCCAAAAGAAGGAAAAAATATTAATTAACCGAAATATTGTATGTTTATGCAAAAAAAATGTTGCAAAGTTAAAAAAAAGGAGTAAAATATATATATGCAGAAATATTTTTTTGGGAGCCGTAATATGACAAGACAGGAAGCAGTTGACAGATTGATAGGCAGATATAAGGGGCTTTTTGACATACATACCATGGACGACGGCGGCATGGGGCTTGTATGCAGATGTGATTTTCATATTCACAATGAAAAATTTGTGCTTGTAAAAAGCGCAAGGCTATGGGAGGCAGACTGCCACGAGTATGTGTTTGTTTTTTCGGTAAAAAGCTTCACCGAAGATGTTTTCCGCAGGTGCAGCGAATATGTCGTTTCACAGGGGGAGGAACTTGTAGAGCCGAAGCCGGGGCATATGTATACATATCTGACCTGCGTGTTTGTCTGTGACGAATATACAAGGGAGGCTGTAAAGCTCCTTAAGGGCTTCAGACACGGCAGAAGCTATCGTTTTTCACTTTACGGCTGGTCGGACTGGCGTGCTTTTATGATGAGGGCGGAGGACGGAGCATTTTTCTGCAATAAAAATCGTAAAGAATTTGCAAAATTCATAAAAAATATTTAGGGAAAGGAAAACCTTTCCCAATTTAAAGGAGGAATATTTATGAATGCAGTTATTCTTTTAGTTGTTGGCGCAGTTATTCTCGTTTTGGGATATTTGCTTTACGGAAGATGGCTCGCCAAAACATGGGGAATTGACCCAAACCGCAAAACGCCCGCTTATGAAAAGCAGGACGGCATGGACTATGTTCCGGCGAAGGCTCCCGTGCTTATGGGACACCATTTCTCGTCTATCGCAGGGGCAGGTCCTATAAACGGACCTATACAGGCTGCCGTATTCGGCTGGGTTCCTGTTATGCTCTGGGTTCTTATAGGCGGAATATTTATAGGGGCTACCCATGACTTCGGCGCTCTTTTCGCTTCACTTCGTCACGGCGGAGCTTCCATAGGCGAAGTAATTGCCTCGTCAATAGGCAAGAGGGCAAAAAGGCTCTTTCTTGTATTCTCTTATCTTACACTTGTGCTTGTGGTTGCGGCGTTCAGCTCAATAGTTGCAAATACGTTCTGCGCCACATTCACGGAAGCGGGAGCGGTAGACGCAGCGGCAAGCGCAGCAAACGCAACTACGGCAATGGTTTCCATACTGTTCATCATTATATCGATAGCCTTCGGCTTTTTCGTATACCGTAAGAACGCAAACCTTCTCGTAAGCTCCGTACTCGGTATTATCGGTATAGTTGTATGCCTCATTATAGGACTTAATTTCCACCCCATATATTTAAGCTCCAATGTATGGATGGTAATTGTAGGTATATATATACTTGTTGCATCTGTTACCCCCGTATGGATATTGCTTCAGCCTAGGGATTACTTAAGCTCCTTTTTGCTTTACGCACTTATGCTTCTTGCCGTTGTGGGCATTATAGGCGCTCACCCCAACATCGACATACCTGCCTTTACAGGCATTAAGGATACCATATCGGTAGATGTGCTTCACGGCAGCGCAAATCTGGGATATATATTCCCTGCTCTCTTTGTAACCATCGCCTGCGGAGCTATATCAGGCTTCCACTCGCTCATTTCATCGGGAACGACCTCAAAACAGCTTGACAATGAGAAAAACGCTCTCCCCATAGCTTTCGGAAGTATGCTTGTAGAGTGCGCTCTTGCAATAATCTCAATATGCGCCATAGGTTTTGTATGGAACAAAATCAAAAGCGGCGACCTTGCCTTTGTTCCCACAACTGTATTTGCAGGCGGTATAGCTTCTATGCTCAGCGCCATTCCGGGACTTGAAGGCTCATATAATACGGCTTATACTCTTCTTGTTCTGGCTGTTTCGGTGTTCTGTCTTACTTCACTTGATACGGCGACAAGACTTGGCAGATATATGTTTCAGGAATTCTGGCTTGACGAAGGTGAAAGCTATAAGGACGTAAAGGGATATAAGGCTGTACTTACAAATCCTCTTTTCGCAACTCTCCTTACGGTGGTTCTGGGCGTTGCTCTCGGACTTACGGGATATGCCAAGATATGGGCGCTTTTCGGAGCAGCAAACCAGCTTCTTGCGGCTCTTGCACTTCTTGCCGTATGCGTATGGCTCGGCAAGGTGGGAAAGAATAATAAAATGTTCTTCGTGCCTATGTTCTTTATGCTTATAGTAACCGTTACATCTCTTGTACAGACAATTATTACAAACATTTCACAGATTGCAAATCCTGTGGACAATGTTATATGGTATTATGTAAGAGCCATACTGGCGTTCCTGCTTGTTCTCCTTGCGGTTATTCTCGCTGTTGAGGGCATAAACGCCATCAGAAAACAACACAAATAAAAATTTTCTCCCCGGACATTCCCTCCGGGGCTTTTGCATTATTCTTCAGGCTGACAGCTTAATAATAAAAATAAAAGGAGGTTTGCTTTACGGCAGACCTTCTTAATTTTTTTATAATGTAATTTATATTGAAAAAGATATTTGTTTGTGGTATAATTATAATAGGACTTTATAATTGAATTGCAGGTGAGCCATATGAATTATATAATGGAAAATTTTTATGAGGCTTTTTCAAACTTTGCCCTCTCAAGCATATCGAATATCAGGATAACGGATATAGTGGACATAATACTCGTTGCGGCTATTATATACTGGGTCGTGGTATGGGTGAGAGAAACAAGAGCGTGGTTTTTGCTTAAGGGCATAATAGTTTTGGGCATAATCAGCCTTTTTGCCAATCTTTTCAATCTGTATGCCGTTTCGTGGATAATTGAGAAAACGCTTTCCGTGGGAATTATAGCTATTATAATCCTGTTTCAGCCGGAATTCAGAAAGGCGCTTGAAAATCTGGGAAAGGGCAGTATGTTTACGAGGGCTTTTTCCTCCGAAGCAAGACTTGCGGAGCTTAACGCAAAGACGGCGGCGGAAATAGTTGACGCTGCAAAGAGAATGTCGGGAGAAAAAACAGGGGCGCTTATAGTCATTGAAAACGATGTGCCTCTGGGCGACTTTGAGGAAAGCGGCATTACCATAGATGCTGAGGTTTCAAGTCAGCTTCTTACAAACATATTTGTAAATAAAACTCCCCTCCATGACGGGGCTGTCATTATAAGGGACAACAGAATTGCTTCAGCAGCCTGCATTCTGCCATTGACGCAGGCGGAGCTGAACAGCGATCTGGGCACAAGACACAGAGCCGCTGTGGGCGCAAGTGAGGTTTCGGACGCATACATTGTCGTTGTGTCTGAAGAAACGGGAAAAATTTCGGTGGCTCACGAGGGCAGGCTCACAAGAAGCGTAAGCCCCGGAAAGCTGATGGAGATTCTTTCGCCCGTACAGAAAAACGGTTATATGCCATTTTCGGCTTTGTGGAAAGGACTGCATAACAACAATGAAAGCAAATAAAATAACTGAAAGAATAAAGGTGTTTTTCAGCACAAATATAAAACTTAAAATATTTTCCGTTATAGCTGCCTTTGCCGTATGGTTTGTGGTTATGGGTACGCTGAATCCTGCGGAGGTTCATATGTTCAGTGTGAGTGTAAATGTAACAGGCGAGGACGAGCTTAAGGAAAACAATCTGATCTGCACAAACATAGACAGCATTAAAAATCAGACCGTAGGCGTAAGGATCAAGGCATCGAGAGCAGATCTCGGCGAGCTTTCCACGGGAAGAAACAATGTAAGCGCAACAGTCGATCTGGGAAGATTTTCCGACTATTATAATGAAGATCTTTCAAAGCCCTTCTATGCCTCCGTTATACCGAACATATCGGTATACAGCAATGCCTATGAAATAGTGGGATATACACCGTCGGGGCTTAATGTGGAGCTTGACAGGCTTACGGAATTTGAAGTCCCTGTGAGGGTGGTTGTAGAGAAGGATATAGGCGACGGCTTTGTGAGAGATGAGCTTATACCCTCTGTTGAAAGCATATCGGTAAGAGGACCGGAAAAGCTTGCCGACAGCATAAGCTATGCTGGACTTCCCGTTGATCTTTCTGCTGTAAACGGGGAAAGGGTTCTTCATGTAAGACCTGTTCTGTACACTGACGGGGGAGCTTTGGCAAGTGATAATTTTGAGGTTTTAAGTCCTGCCATAGAAGTGAGCGCAGTCGTGCGCCGCAAGGGAGAAATTACAATCCAACCTCCACAGACGACAGGCAACCCTGCGCCCGGATATACTGTTGCCGATGTAACGGTTTCGCCGGATACTGTAAGCGTTGTTTCAGACAATGAAAATATAGGCGATGATCCTATTGAGCTTCTCCCTATAAATGTGGAAGGAGTTTCGGAAAGCTTTACCACCGTTGTGGGAATAGACGAGATATTGAATTCGAGAGGGCTGCGGCCTGCCGTTGAGAATACGGAGGTAACCGTTTCCGTGACCATTGAGAGAGAGGGCGCAATAGTTGCCCAGATAAAAGGCTCCGATATATCCGTAACGGGTCTTGGACCGGGACTTAAGCTTGCCGATGACATAAATGACATTGCATTTGAGGTATACGGAAATGAGGATCTTATCAGAAGCGCCGTTATAGAGGGCAGAATAAACCTTGACGGACTTGGTGAAGGCGTGTATACGGTGGAGGTCGTTCCCACGCTGCCGCCGGGAATTATTCCAAGCGGAGTTATAAAAACACAGATAGAAATTGTAAAGGCTGAACAGGCGGAGCCTGAGCCGGAAATGCCCGATTCTTCGGCTGAAGAACAGATTACCGACAGTCCGCCAATAGATTCGGAAGATGAAAATAACGGTGGTGAAGCTGATTTAAACAGCGACAGTCAGCCAAAGCCGGAGGAAAGTCCGGAGGAATAATCCAAGCGGAGGAATATATATGTCATCAGAAAGACAAAAGCATATAAGAAATTTCAGCATAATAGCCCATATAGACCACGGCAAAAGCACTCTTGCCGACAGGCTTATACAAAGCTGCGGACTGCTCACCGAAAGGGAAATGCAGGAGCAGGTTCTTGACAATATGGAGCTTGAAAGGGAGAGGGGCATAACCATTAAAAGTCAGGCTGTCCGTCTTATATATAAGAAGGACACAGGTGAGGAATTTATATTCAATCTCATTGATACACCGGGGCATGTGGATTTTAACTACGAGGTTTCAAGAAGTCTTGCCGCCTGTGATGGGGCTGTTCTTGTGGTCGATGCGGCGCAGGGCGTAGAGGCTCAGACCCTTGCCAACGTATACTTGGCTCTTGACAACAATCTTGAGGTTTTGCCTGTAATAAACAAAATCGATCTGCCCAGTGCAGACCCCGACAGATGTAAGCAGGAAATAGAAGATATAATAGGGCTTGACACCTCGGAGGCTCCTCTTATATCAGCCAAAAACAACATAAATATAGAGGAAGTCTTTACGAAAATAACGGAGCTTCTGCCGCCGCCGGAGGGAGATGAGAATGCCCCTCTTAAAGCGCTTATATTCGACAGCATATATGACAGCTATAAGGGCGTTATTGTATTTATGAGAGTGTTTGACGGAATGCTGAAAAAGGGCGACAGAATACGCTTTATGGCAACGGGAAAGGAATTTGACACTGTTGAGGTAGGCGTTTTCGGGGCAGGACGGTTTATACCCTGTGAAGAGCTTATGGCAGGAGATGTAGGCTATCTTACGGCGAGCATAAAGAACGTGAAGGATACACGCATAGGCGATACCATAACACTTGTCAACAATCCTGTCAAGGAAATGCTGCCGGGCTATAAGAAGGTTCAGTCCATGGTTTACTGCGGAGTATTTCCCGCAGACGGCTCAAAATATCCCGATCTGAGAGATGCCCTTGAAAAGCTCAATCTGAATGATGCGGCTCTTGTGTTTGAGCCGGAAACCTCCGCCGCCCTGGGCTTTGGCTTCAGGTGTGGATTTCTGGGACTTCTGCATCTTGAAATCATACAGGAAAGACTGGAGAGGGAATATAATCTCGACCTTGTGACTACGGCTCCCAGTGTTATATATCACTTATATCTCACCGATGGTACAAAGATGGTTCTGTCAAATCCCAATGACTTTCCCGACCCTACTCTTATAGAGCATATGGAGGAGCCATGGGTCAAGGCGGAAATATTCCTGCCTACCGAATATATAGGCGCAGTTATGGAGCTTTGTCAGCAGAGGCGTGGGGTTTATGTAAGTATGGAATATCTTGAAACAACAAGAGCCATGCTTCACTATAAGCTGCCCCTTAATGAAATAATATACGACTTTTTCGATGTACTCAAATCAAGGACGAGAGGGTATGCTTCCCTTGACTATGAGCTTGACGGATATGAACCAAGCAAGCTTGTTAAGCTTGATATTCTTGTAAACAGGGAGGCTGTTGACGCTCTTTCGTTTATAGTGCACGAGTCGGGAGCAGTGGACAGGGGACGCAAAATAGTTGAAAAGCTCAAGAAAGAGATTCCAAGACATCTTTTTGAGATTCCTCTCCAAGCCGCAATAGGCAATAAAATCATTGCAAGGCAGACAATAAGCGCATACAGGAAGGACGTGCTTGCAAAGTGCTATGGCGGCGACATTTCAAGAAAGAAAAAGCTGCTTGAAAAACAGAAGGAGGGCAAAAAGCGTATGCGGCAGGTGGGCAATGTAGACGTGCCCCAGTCGGCGTTTATGAGTGTTCTTAAATTGGACGATGAGTAATCGGATCATAGCTGAGATTAATCGCAGCGCCTGTATGTTGATTGCTCCGAAAGGCAGCTGACAGGGAACATATGTTTCTTATGCGGCTGTCTGACGAGAAACAGGTCGGCTGCGATTTTTTATAGTTTTTGAAAATATAACAGGATATGGAACGATATAGCTGAAAATACAGGCGGATATCCTGTTTGTGACCGGAGGAATGATTTATGAAGCCGCTCAGCAAAAGGACTACATATTTTACGGATTCTGTTATAAGGAGAATGACACGCATCTCCGATAAATATGGGGCTGTCAATCTTTCACAGGGATTTCCCGACTTTGACCCTCCCGGAGAAATTACGGAAAGGCTGAGGGATATCGCTTTGGAGGGACCCCATCAGTATGCACTTACATGGGGAGCCAAAAATTTCAGAGATGCCCTTGCCGCCAAAATGAAGCATTTTTCCGGGCTTGATATAGACCCTGAGAGGGAAATTGCGGTTACCTGCGGAAGCACAGAGGCTATGATGGCGGCTATGATGTCTGTGGTCGACCCCGGAGATAAGGTGGTTATTTTTTCTCCCTTTTATGAAAACTATGGGGCGGACGCAGTGCTTTCGGGGGCTGAGCCTATATATGTGGCTCTTAAGCCGCCCTTATTCAATTTTGATTTGGAGGAGCTTGAAAGAGCGGTGAGCAGGGAGGGCGTCAAGGCGCTTATACTCTGCAATCCGTCAAATCCCTGCGGCAAGGTTTTTTCGGAGGAGGAGCTAAGAGAAATAGCTTATCTTGCCGTAAAATATGATATATATGTAATTACTGACGAGGTTTATGAACATATAGTCTATAAGCCCTTCAGACATACATATATGGCGGCTGTTGAGGGAATGAGAGAAAGGACTGTTATGTGCAGCTCTCTTTCAAAAACCTATTCCATAACAGGGTGGCGGCTTGGGTATGTTATTGCGCCCTTTGATGTAACTGAAAGAGTTAAAAAGGTTCACGATTTTCTGACCGTAGGCGCAGCGGCTCCGCTTATGGAGGCGGCTGTCGTGGGACTTAAAATGAGTGACGGATATTATGAGGAGCTTCAGAGCCATTATACCCATATGAGGGATTTGTTTGTAAACGGACTAAGCGACATAGGGCTTAAATGTACCGTTCCCCAAGGGGCTTATTATGTGCTTATGGATATAAGTGAATTCGGCTATGAGGACGACAACAGATTTTGTGTTGATCTGGCTGAAAAAGTGGGCGTTGGGGCTGTTCCGGGATCAAGCTTTTTCAGAGAAAATGTAAACCACCTTATACGATTCCATTTTGCGAAAAAGGACGAAACCCTTATCGAGGCTCTTAACAGGCTTGAATATATACGGCATAAATTATAGGGAGGAATGAACTTATGAATGAAAAATATGACGCGCTCAGGGAATATCTGAAATCTTTGGGGAGTGTTGCTGTTGCATTTTCGGGAGGGGTGGACTCTACCTTTCTGCTTAAAACGGCACATGATGTTTTAGGGGACAGAGCTATTGCCGTAACGGCAAAATCCTGCTCGTTTCCTGCAAGGGAGAGGAAGGAGGCGGCAGATTTCTGTGACAGCGAGGGAATAAGGCATATTGTCTGCGACTCTGAGGAGCTTGAAATAGAGGGATTTTCAAAGAATCCTGTCAACAGATGTTATTTATGCAAAAAGGAGCTTTTCACAAAAATATGGCAGATAGCAAAGCAGAACGGAATAGAAAATGTTGTGGAAGGCTCCAATACAGATGATTTGGGGGATTACAGACCGGGGCTTAAGGCTGTTGAGGAGCTTGGTGTGAAAAGCCCTCTCAGGCAGGTCGGGCTGAGCAAGAATGAAATAAGGCTTCTGTCAAAGGAGCTGGGGCTTGATACGTGGAAAAAGCCCTCATTTGCCTGTCTTGCGTCAAGATTTGTTTACGGCGAGGAAATAACTGAGGAAAAGCTTATGATGGTAGACAAGGCCGAACAGCTTCTTATCGACATGGGCTTTGGACAGGTCAGAGTGCGCATACATGGCAGAATTGCAAGAATAGAAATTGCTCCCGATGAATTTCCAAAGCTGACAGCGGAGGAAAACAGGCTCAGGGTTGTGGAGGAATTTACGAAATACGGCTTTACATATGTTTCTATGGATCTGAAGGGATACAGAACGGGCAGTATGAACGAAACTCTTGATTTATAAAAGGAGGAGGCTTTTATGGAATACAGGGAAATCAAAAGATGCGGCGGGATCAAGGTAAGTGAAATTGCTCTTGGCTGTGAGGGCTTTATAGGAAAAAGCAAAAGGGAATATGCCGAAATGGCTGACAGGGCTTTTGAGCTTGGCATCAATTTCATAGATATGTACACACCAAATCCCGAATTCAGGGATAATTTCGGGGCGGCGATAAAGGGCAGACGAGATAAGATCGTTTTACAGGGGCATATATGCTCAGTCTGGGAGAACGGCGATTATCTGAGAACAAGGAATCCGGGCAAAACAAAGGCTGCCTTTGAGGATCAGCTTAAAAGATTAGGAACCGACTATATAGATGTGGGAATGATACATTATATTGACGCCGAAGAGGACTTCAAAAGGGTTTTTGAAGGGGATATAATGAAATACTGCATCGGGCTCAAGAAGGAGGGCAAAATCAGATGCACAGGCATAAGCTCCCATAATCCGACTGTCGCTATAAAGGCTGTTGAATCGGGGCTTGTGGACGTTGTTATGTTTTCTGTAAACGCTGCCTATGATATGCAGCCGCCTACGGAAAATGTGGACGATCTGTTTGAGCCGTCAAGCTATGAGGGCAGCTTTCTGAATGCCGACCCGGAGAGGGTGAGGTTATATGAGCTTTGCGAAAGGGAGGGCGTTGCGATAGACGTTATGAAGGCTTTCGGCGGAGGAGATATGCTCAGTGAGGAATATTCTCCCTTCGGGGTTGCTTTTAACGAATATCAGTGCATAGAGTATTGTCTTACACGTCCCGCTGTCGTTTCCGTTATGGCTGGCTGTCACAGTGTCGGGGAGATGGAAAAGGCAGTTTCATATTACAGTGCATCAAAGGCGGAGAGGGATTATTCCTCTGTTCTTGCAGGAATGAAAAGGTTTAAATTTTCCGGAAATTGTCTTTACTGCGGACACTGTGCGCCTTGTACGGCGGGTATAAATATTGCAGATTTGAACAAATATCTTAAGCTTGCGGTTGTGCAGGGAGAGATACCCGAAACAGTGGCGGAGCATTACAGACTGCTGAAGGCTCACGCCGGCGACTGCACAGAGTGCGGAAGATGTGAGAAAAACTGTCCCTTCGGTGTTGACATAACAGGAAATATGAAAAAGGCGAAAAAGGTTTTTGGCTATTGATGAAGGTTTTTTCAGAAAAATTAACTAAACATATTGCAATTAAGTCATATTTTTGGTATAATTAACTAAAATAATGAAAACTATATTAAGCGGAGGTGCATAATTATGGCATTAGGCAACATAATTGTCGGTCAGTCGGGCGGCCCTACATCTGTAATAAACTCAAGTCTTGCAGGTGTTTTCAAAACGGCTCTCGATAAGAACGAGGGTAAGGTATATGGTATGCTCAACGGCATTGACGGACTTCTTCATCATAAGTATATCGATATGACTGAAAGAATCAAGAATGACCTTGACGTAGAGCTTCTCAAGAGAACTCCTTCATCTTTTCTCGGTTCATGCAGAAGAAAGGTTAAACCTGAGGATTATGAGGACATCTTCAAGATTCTTAACGAGCTTGAAATAGGCGCTTTCTTCTATATCGGCGGAAACGACTCCATGGACACCATAAAGCAGCTTTCCGAATACGGAAACAAGATAGGCTCACCTATCAGATTTATGGGCGTTCCCAAGACCATAGACAACGACCTTGCAATTACCGACCATACGCCGGGCTATGGCTCTGCGGCTAAGTACATCGGCTCCACACTCAAGGAGGTTATACGTGACGGACTTGTTTACAGCCATGCTACTGTTTCGGTTGTTGAAATAATGGGCAGGGACGCAGGCTGGCTTACACTTGCGGCTTCTCTTGCAAAGGGAGAGGACTGTGAAGGCGCTGACCTTATTTATCTTCCCGAAGTTCCCTTTGACATTGACAAGTTTGTGGCTAAGGTAAAAGAGCTTCATGAGCAGAAAGGCTCTCTCGTTATTGCTGTTTCCGAGGGTATTCACACTGCTGACGGAAAGTATATCTGCGAGATGTCGGCTTCTGACAGAATGGTTGACTCATTCGGTCATGTTGCTCTCAGCGGAACCGCAACTTATCTTTCAAATCTTCTCGCAGGCGAGCTTGGCTGCAAGACGAGAGCTATCGAGTTTTCAACAATGCAGAGATGCGCAAACCACATTGCTTCCCTTACGGACATCAACGAGGCTTATGCGGCAGGCGCAATGGCTGTTGAGGCTGCGGCTAAAGGCGAAACGGGCAAGGTTGTTATTTTCAAGAGAATTTCAACAGAGCCTTACATCATGACTATGGAAACATATGACGTAAACGCCATAGCAAATGAGGTTAAGAATGTTCCTCTTGAATGGATTATAAACGACGGAACGGGAATTTCAGACGAAGCTGTCAAATATCTGCGCCCGCTTATTGCAGGAGAGCTTCAGCCGATTATGGTTAATGGACTTCCAAGACATATTACGGTAAAGGATTGCTGATATATAAAGGCTTGCGCGGTTCGTTCTGCCGTCCGTAGGACGGCTGAACGAACCGCCCCGCGGGGCGAGGGACTAAAAATGCGCAAGGGGAAAGCAAGGAGATGGGGCGCGCCCCATCTCCTTGCTTTCCCCTTGCGCATTTTTAGTCCCTCGCCGCAATTCTTCTCAGATGATATAGACATTTTAATACTTTAATGGTATAATTGAGTTATATAGAATTATCGGAGGTTTACAATGATTGGCGAAATCCTGAAAACAATTTTACTGGGAATAATCGAGGGTATTACGGAGTGGCTGCCTATAAGCTCTACCGGTCATCTTATTCTGGCGCAGGAATTTATCAGGCTGAATATGACGGAGGAATTCTGTGAAATGTTTGACGTCATAATACAGCTTGGGGCTATTATGGCTGTTGCTGTTGTTTTTTTCAGACGGCTCAATCCTTTTTCAAGGGAAAAAACTGAGTCCGAAAGGCTTGACACCTATGCTTTATGGATAAAGATAATAATTGCCTGCATTCCGGCAGGTGTTATAGGCTTGCTTTTTGATGATTTGCTCGACAAATATTTGTATAACCCTTGGGTGGTTGCCCTTATGCTTGTGTTATACGGCGTTATATTTATCGTTGTGGAGGCGAAGATAGGCGGCAGACGACCGAAGTACAGAAAGCTTGAAATGCTGCCGTTGTCTACGGCGTTTATGATAGGACTTTTTCAGGTTCTTGCGCTTATACCCGGTACATCACGTTCCGGCGCTACCATAATAGGCGGACTTCTTATAGGCTGTTCAAGATATGTGGCTGCGGAATTCACATTCTTCCTTGCTATGCCTGTTATGCTGGGGGCAAGTCTTCTGAAGCTTGTCAAATTCGGCTTTTCGTTTACGGGGCAGGAGGCTGTCATACTTGCGGTGGGACTGCTGTCGTCCTTCATTGTTTCCGTAGGGGCTATCAAATTCCTTATGGACTTTGTCAAGAAGCACGATTTTAAGGTTTTTGGCGTTTACAGGATAATTCTTGGGGTTTTGGTAATTGCTTATTTTATGCTTAAGAAGTAAAAAGAGGGGGTATTTTTATGCTGAAGAAAATTGTTTGTATGTGTATGGCGGCTGCCTTTGCCTTTGGCAGTGTTCAAGGGGTTATGGCTATGGGAAATGATAAGACTGCCGAAATCATAACCAAGGCTAAGGAATTATTTGAAATAGGCGCAGAGTATGAAGATTTTAATTACAGTATAGACATAGCCGACAATGTTTCCTGTGTTGTTATGAATTGGAATGACAGTGACAACGGCTTATACATTGATGTAAGCATGGACGAGGACGGCTATGTGAGGTCTTTCAATAAATCCTCCGGCGTCAAGGACGGACTTGGAAGTCTTGGCGCTGAGGAAACCGAGCGGGCTGCGGCGGCTTTTCTTGCAAAGGTCGTTCCTGCGGAATATCTGTCGGGGCTTAAGGTTTCGGAGGTACATTCGGGCGGAGGTTACAGGTCTTATGAATACAAATACTATGTAAACGGTATTCCCTGTATGGACGATTCGGCTTACATAAACGTATCCACCACGGACGGCGCAGTGTATTCCTATGACGCTATTGACAGGAAAATATTTGACAGGACTTTCCCTTCTACGGGAGGAGAAATCAGCATTGACGAGGCTAAGGATAAATATAAGGAAATAAGTGAAATGGACTTTTCATATCGGAGTAAGCGGAACGCAAATAATGCTCCGAATGATGAAAGCTCTGTTTATCCGGCTTATTCCATAAAGAAAGGTCCTGAAGCCATAGATGCAAAGATGGGCACTGAAGTAAAGTCATCAGACGGCACTGACGGATTTAAATATTCAAATTATGCTGCTGCTGAAGAAGCCGCTGTGGCTGATGCGGGAGGTATGCAGGAGTTTGGCAGTCTGACTGATTCGGAAATTGCCGCAATAAAAGAAAAAGACGATATAATTACAAAGGAAGAGGCTTTGGCTGCTCTGCTTAAGGGTATTGAAATAAAGGATATATCGGGGCTGAGATATTATCTTTCATTTCGTAAAAATGAAGATAAAAACCAATATTTCTGGAATATAATGAATGAAAATACAGATGCGGAAATAGACGCTTCAAAGGGACAGCTTATATATTATTCGGACTATGAGGCCAACAGAAAGACATGGGAAAAGTCTGAAGCCAATGAAGGGTCGGAGGTAAGTTATGACGTTTTAAAGGGCAAGGCTGACAGACTTGCAAATCTGTATGCCGCCGACATCATAGAAGAAACAAAGCTTATGGACACGGAGCCTGATGAAGTGGCTTCCGAATACACCTTCAGCTATGTGAGATATGCAAACGGGCTTGAGTATAGCGGCAATTATATTGACATTTCCTTCAACAAATACGGAGAGCTTACCAACTACTGTCTGGTTTGGGACTATGATGCTGTATTTGAAGATGTTTCCGACGCAATAGGAGAGGACGGCATATATGAAAATATGTTTGCCGAGGAGCCGCCCGTGCTTTGTTATATTATGACTGACGAGGGGGAAAGGCTTGTATACTATTTCTCCTTGTATAGTATGATATTTGACAAAAAAGGAAACAGAACAGACTACAATGGAGAGCCTTATTATGACGATGAGGACGCTCTTATTTACACAGACATTGCAGGAACAAAATACGAGGACATTATAAAGCTTCTTTTTGAAAACGGTTACAGGCTTAAGAAAGACAGATTTTTGCCTGAGGAGCCTGTCACAACGGAGGATTTTGCGGAGCTTTTCGGTTTCAACTGTGACTACCGTGAGGGCGGACGTGTAATAAATTGGCGTGATAAGCCATACGGAGAAAATCTGACATATTATGAGGCGGCGGAAATACTTGCTTTGGTTAAAGTTGATAAAAGCGTTCTTGACGCAGCCGAAATATTTGATACGTCATATTACACCGATGAAATAGATGAAAGGTACAAGGGAGCGGTTGCTGTCTGTCATGGGCTTGGCTATATGAAGGGAAACAACGACGGAAGCTTTGGCGGCGACAGGCTTGTTACCAATGAAGAGGCAGCCTATATATTATATAACTACATTATAAATTCGTAAGAAAGGTCGGTCTTTTTTATGGAAAAGAAATTCACACATCTCCATGTTCATACAGAATACAGCCTGCTTGACGGCTCTTCAAAAATAAAGGAACTTATCGCAAGAACCAAAGAGCTTGGAATGGACGCTATTGCCATAACCGACCATGGCGTTATGTACGGCTGTATAGACTTCTATAAGGCGGCCGTTGCCGAGGGCATAAAGCCCATAATCGGGTGTGAGGTATACGTTGCCTCCGGTTCGAGGTTCAACAAGCAGAAAACTCCCGACAATTTTTATTACCATCTTGTGCTTCTTGCAAAGGACAACGACGGCTATAAGAATTTGTCAAGGCTTGTTTCTCTTGGGCAGATAGAGGGATATTATTATAAGCCGAGAATAGATATTGAAATTCTCAAAAAATACAGCCATGGTCTTATAGCTCTCAGCGCCTGTCTTGCGGGGCCTGTGGCGAGGACTGTTCTTACTTCCACATACGAAAAGGCAAAGAATATGGCGCTTATGTACAAGGGTATATTCGGAGAGGATTTTTATCTTGAGCTTCAGGATCACGGCATTCCCGATCAGCAGACCGTGAATCAGGCTATTATGCGCATACATTCCGAAACGGGCATACCTCTTGTGGCGACAAATGACCTCCACTACGTCAGAAAGGAGGACGCCGCCGCTCACGATCTCCTGCTTTGCATTCAGACAAACACAAATGTGCTTGACGAAAACAGAATGAGGTATGAAGGGGAAAATTATTATCTGAAGTCGGCGGAGGAAATGTACGGGCTGTTTCCCTATGCCGAGGAGGCGTGCAGGAATACGTGCGTTATTGCCGACAAGTGCAATGTTACATTTGAATTCAACAAATATAAGCTCCCTGTGTTTGACGTGCCGGAGGGCAGAGATGCATATGAATATCTCTGCGGACTGACTGAGGAGGGGCTTAGGGAAAGATATGGAGAAATAACGGAGGAAATAGCCAAAAGACGTGATTTTGAGCTTTCCACAATTAAACAGATGGGTTTTGTGGACTATTTTCTCATAACGTGGGATTTTATAAGATATGCAAAGGACAATGGCATAAGTGTGGGACCGGGCAGAGGCTCGGCGGCAGGCAGCATTGTGTCTTATGCCCTGAAAATAACCGACATAGATCCTTTTAAATACGGGCTTATATTCGAGAGATTTTTAAATCCCGAAAGAGTGAGTATGCCGGACATAGATATTGATTTTTGCTATGAAAGACGGCAGGAGGTCATTGACTATGTTAATGAAAAATACGGCGCCGACCATGTGGCTCAGATAATAACCTTCGGAACCATGGCGGCGAGGAATGCCATAAGGGACGTGGGCAGAGCGCTGGCAATTCCCTACAACGAGGTTGACAGGATCGCAAAGATGGTTCCTATGGAGCTTCACATAACCATAAAGCAGGCTCTTGAGAGAAACTACGAACTCAGGGGAGAGTATGAAAAGGACGAAAAAATCAGGAATCTTATAGATATGTCCATGAAGCTTGAGGGACTTCCAAGACACGCTTCAACTCATGCGGCAGGGGTTGTTATATGTGACAGACCTGTTATAGACTATGTTCCGCTGAACAACAATCAGGGTGTTGTGACAACTCAGTATGTCATGACGACCCTTGAGGAGCTTGGACTGCTCAAAATGGACTTTCTGGGGCTGAGGACGCTTACCGTTATACAGGATGCCTTTGACGAGATAGAAAGGGAATATCACAAGGGCTTAAGTGTGGATATGCTTGACTATGCCGATTCTGCGGTGTTTGAGCTTATAGCTTCGGGAAATACTTCGGGGGTGTTCCAGCTTGAAAGTGCAGGAATGCGGTCTTTTATGAAGGAACTGAAACCAAACGACCTTGAGGACATAATCGCAGGCATTTCCCTTTACCGCCCCGGACCTATGGATTTCATACCCAAATATATAGAGGGCAAAAACAACAAACACCGCATAACCTATTCCCACCCTGCCCTTGAGCCTATTCTGAAAGCCACCTACGGCTGTATAGTTTATCAGGAGCAGGTTATGCAGATCGTCCGGGAGCTTGGGGGCTATTCATGGGGCAGAAGTGACCTTGTGCGCCGTGCCATGTCAAAGAAAAAGGCTGATGTTATGGCGCAGGAAAGGCGGAATTTTATTTTCGGACTGGGGGACGACGTTCCCGGCTGTATCAAAAACGGCATATCCGAAGAAGCAGCAAACAAAATATTCGACGAGATGACGGATTTTGCAAAGTACGCCTTCAACAAGTCCCATGCGGCGGCATATGCTGTTGTGGCATACAGGACGGCATGGCTTAAATGTTATTATCCTGTGGAATTTATGGCGGCTCTGCTTACAAGCGTTATAGATAATCCGGGAAAGGTTATAGAATATATTGAAGAGTGCCGCAGAATGAATATAGAGGTTCTGCCTCCCGACATAAACGAAAGCTTCAACAGCTTCAGCGTACATGAGGGCAGGATAAGGTATGCCCTTTCCGCCGTAAAGACTGTGGGAAAGAGCGTTGTGGAGGATATTGTAAAGGAGCGTGAGGAAAGCTCATATGTAAGCCTTACGGATTTTATAAAGAGAATGGACGGCAGAATAAACTCAAAGGCTGTGGAAAATCTTATAAAATGCGGAGCCTTTGACTCTCTTGGCGGCAAAAGATCACAGTATATGCAGTGTTACAGGGCTGTTATGGCAAGCTTTGTAAACTCCAGAAAAAACAATTATTTGGGGCAGATAAATCTGTTTGACGTTTCAGGAGAGGAGAATATAATAAGGGACACCCTGCCAAATGTGGATGAGTTCCCCAAAAGGCAGATTCTCGCCTATGAAAAGGAAATTCTGGGTATATATGTCAGCGGACACCCCCTTGCTGAATATGCGGAGGTTCTGGGCAAATATTCCACCGCATCGACCCTTGATTTCAGAAGTGATGAGGACACACAGGGCGGCATAAGAGATGGTCAGAATGTTGCGATAGGCGGAATAATAAACAAGTCGTCAATCAAGTTTACGAAGAATGACAAAACAATGGCGTTTCTTACCCTTGAGGATATGTATGATACGGTGGAGATAGTCGTGTTTCCCAATGTGTATGATAGGTGCAGCGACTGCATAACAGAGGGCGATGTTGTGCTTATAGACGGAACGGCGCAGCTTTCGGAAAACCAGCCGCCGAAAATCATATGCAGCCGCATAACGCCCTATGAGGAGCTTGCCGACAGAAATGCGACAGTGTGGATAAAGCTGGACAAACAGCCTGCCGACATACCTGAGGACATAAAAGGCGTAATAAGGAATTATCCGGGGAAAACGCCTATAAAGCTGTATTACAGCGATACCAAAAAGCTTATGACCATAAACAGGGGAATAAACCTCAAATCCGCCGCCTTTGACGATCTTGTTCTGCTTTACGGCAAGGACAGAGTTGTCAAAAAAAGCTGAACCCTCTGTGTCAGGGCGGAGATATGATTTTCAGAAAGGAAGATGTAAATATGAAAAATCCCATAGCAACCATTGAGATGGAATACGGCGGAATTATAAAAGCGGAGCTTTATCCCGGAAATGCGCCCAATACGGTAAACAACTTTATAAGCCTTGCAAACGGGGGCTTTTATGACGGGCTTATATTTCACAGGGTCATAAAAGGCTTTATGATTCAGGGCGGCTGTCCTCAGGGAACGGGAACAGGCGGCCCAGGATATTCCATAAAGGGCGAATTTTCAGCAAACGGCTTTGAAAACAGTTTGAAGCATACCAGAGGTGTTTTGTCTATGGCAAGAGCCATGGATCCGGATTCCGCAGGCTCTCAGTTCTTTATAATGCACGCTGACGCTCCCCATCTTGACGGGCAGTATGCCGCTTTCGGAAGGGTGACTGAGGGTATGGAGATAGTCGACGAAATAGCCGATGTCCCAACAGATTTTCGTGACAGACCCATAATGGAAGAAAAAATCTCAAAAATAAGCGTGGAAACCTTCGGAGAGGTCTATCCGGCTCCCGAAAAGCTTTAAAGACAGAGGATATAAAAAAGTGTATAAAAAATGCGCCGGAACGGTTTTTATTACGTTCGGGCGCATTTTTTCCGAAAACAGTCGGCGATGTCAATAGCCAAGGCTTTCGCCAACGAGTATGATTTTTATTCTGTCCTTAACACGGGAAAAACGAGTAATAACTGTCTGACAGCAGATTCTGCCGTTAAAACAGTTTCCGCAGAAGCCGTTAAAGCTTTAAAGACAAAGGATATAAAAAAGTGTATAAAGATTGCGCCGGAACGGTTTTTATTACGTTCGGGCGCATTTTTTCCGAAAACAGTCGGCGATGTCAATAGCCAAGGCTTTCGCCAACGAGTATGATTTTTATTCTGTCCTTAACACGGGAAAAACGGGTAATAACTGTCTGACAGCAGATTGTGCCGTTAAGACAGTTTCCGCAGAAGCCGTTAAAGCTTTAAAGACAGAGGATATAAAAAAGTGTATAAAAAATGCGCCGGAACGGTTTTTATTACGTTCGGGCGCGTTTTTTTCCGGAAAAAGTCGGCGATGTCAATAGCCAAGGCTTTCGCCAACGAGTATGATCTTTATTCTGTCCTTAACACGGGAAAAGCGGGTAATAACTGTCTGACAGCAGATTGTGCCGTTAAGGCAGTTTCCGCAGAAGCCGTTGTTTGCACAGGGTGTATCAAGCCCCAGTCTGAGCGTGTTTTTGGGTGAAGCGGTGTTTCTTACACGGCTTACTGCTTCCTCCAAGGTGGGAACGGCTTTATTAAGTCCCACAATAAGAATTACGTTGTCGGGACCGAATATGTAAGCGGAAACACGGTTGCCGTTGCCGTCTATGTTTACAAGCTCGCCGCCGTAGGTTATGGCGTTGGAGCTGCCGAGATAATAGTTGCAGTAAAATGCTTTTCTCAGACACTCGGTGTTTTCCTCCGGCGTAGCTGCATCGGCTCTGTCATAAACCGTATAGTCCCCCGATTTTACGGCGCTGCAAAGTCCTATTTCCTTTATGCTTTCAGAGCCGCCCCATGATATGGTTGAGCCTTTCGGTATAAGCTCAAGGGCTTTTTTCAGGGCATCTTCCTTTGTGGGGCAATAATAGCCTGCCATATTTCTTTTTTCAAGCCCCTTTATGATTTTGCCTGCAAGAATTTCGTTGTGTTTTTCAATAGGTGTCATAAAAAACCTCCCTTTCAGATATCAAGCTTTATATAGTTTTCCAAAAGCTGTTCAAGAGTATCTCTCCTGCGTGTAAGCACGACCTGTCCGTTTTCTCTTATCAGAACCTCAGCGGGACGGAGCCTGTTGTTATAATTTGAGGACATTGAGTGTCCGTATGCTCCTGCGTCAAGTATGCCGAGTATATCTCCTGCTTTGATTTCGGGAAGAAGTCTGTCCTTGGCTATTATATCGCCGCTTTCGCATATATTGCCGACTATGGTTATTTCCTCTTCCTTTGCGCTGCGGTTTTCCCTTGTATATACCTCAATATCGTGATGAGAGTCATACATGGCGGGTCTTACAAGCACATTAAAGCCTATGTCCGTACCTGCGAATTTATGAGGTCCGTTATACTTTGTGCAGTGAACATCGGTAAGAAGCACGCTTGATTCAGCCGATATATATCTGCCCGGCTCTATGCGGAAGGTCAGTTTTTTGCCATAGTCCTTTGCAAAGCCATAGAAAACCTCATCAAGCCTTTTGCCGCATTCCCGGAGATCAAGACGGGGCTGTCCCGAAAGCTTTTTGTAGGGTATGCCGAAGCCGCCGCCAAAATCTATAAAACCAAGGTCGTCAAATTGCTTTGCTATATCAAGTATTGCCTGTGAACCGTTTATATAAGGCTCGCTGTCCATAAAAAGAGAGCCTATGTGCTGTTGGATTCCTGCAAGCTTCAGTCCGTATTCAGACAATATTTTTTTGACTTCGGGTATATATTCGGGATTAACGCCGAATTTTGTTTTCTTGCCTGCCGTTACAACCTTTTCATGGTGTCCTGCGCCTATGCCGCCGTTAAAGCGTATGGCGACAGAGCTTCCGGGATTAAGTCTGCCGTACTGTCTGAGCTGTTCTGTACTGTCAACGCATATAAGTATGTTTCTGTCAATGGCGAAGCGCATTTCATCTTCGGACACATTGTTTGTTATCATAAATATATCCTCAGGCTTAAAGCCTGCTTCAAGCTCGGCATATATTTCTCCGGGGCTCATGGCGTCAACATGAAGTCCCTCGCTTTTTACTATCTGCAAAAAGGCAAGCCCCGTGTTTGCCTTTGCGGAATACTGAACCAGAAAATCCGGATAACTCACAAGCCCCTTAAGCTCCCGACAGCGTTTCCTTATTATGCCTTCATTATACACATACAGCGGACTGCCGTAAGCTGCGATCAGATCATATACATCGTTTCCTTTAAAGAAATCAGTTTCGTCCGTTACCGAACCGTTTAACTTATACATATTTATTCTCCTTTAGCCTTTGTAAATTTTTTTGACATTTTCAATTCTTGCGGACATATTCACCAGCATAAGGTCGAGGAGCGTTATCATAACCATTGCCTCCGTAACCACAACGGCTCTCGGAACTATCACCGGGTCATGTCTGCCTTTTATTATAATTTCTTCTTCCTCAATATTTTTATTTATTGTCTTTTGTGGACGGGATATAGAGGGTGTCGGCTTGAATGCGGCTCTTATTATTATCTGAGAACCATCGGACATACCACCGAGAATTCCCCCCGAATTATTTGTAAGCTTGGCAGCCTTGCCGTTTATCGCCGTAAAGCTGTCGTTGTTTTCGGAGCCGTGCATTCCGGCAGCCGAAAAGCCTGCGCCTATTTCAACGCCCTTTACAGCGCCTATGGACATAACAGCCTTTGAAAGACAGGCATCAAGCTTGTCAAAAACCGTTTCACCAACACCTGCCGGCACACCGTCGGCTATACATTCTATTATTCCGCCCAAAGAGTCCTGACTTGCCGCAGTCTTTTCCATGAGTACGGCAGCCTCCTCCGCAGCCTTCCTGTCGGGCATACAGAATGGATTTTGCATAATTTCATTTCTGTCAAAGGTGTTTGCGGTGACATTTCCTATGGATTTGGTATATGCATACACCTCAATGCCAAGCTCTTTCAGACAGGCTCTTGCGATTGCTCCCGCCGCCGTTCTTGAAAGGGTTTCACGCCCCGAAGAGCGTCCTCCGCCCCTGTAATCCCTTATTCCGTATTTGCTCTGGAATGTGTAGTCTGCATGACCGGGTCTGAATACATTCATTATATTTCCGTAGTCCCTTGATTTCTGATCCTTATTGAAAACGATCAGGGAAACAGGCGTGCCCGTTGTTATGCCGTCAAATACGCCGGATAATATCTGAACGGAATCGCTTTCGTTCCGTTTTGTACCGTACTTAAATGCCCCGGGTCTTCTTCTGTCAAGATCCTGCTGAATTATTTCCTCATCTATATGTACGCCGGCAGGGCAGCCGTCCACGACAACTCCCAATGCCTTGCCGTGAGATTCACCCCATGTAGAAATTTTAAATATATTGCCATAAATAGAGCCTGACATATAATCACCCTGAATCTGAAATATTTTAAATTCATTTTAACAAATTTTTCTCAAATAATCAACCGTTAAATTGCTTTATTAATAAAAAGAATGAATATTTAACATAAACAAACATTATGGCAGTGCAGGTCACACAATGACATATATAATGAAAGCAGAAAAAAGGAGAGAAGGGAATTATTATGACACTATATAATGTACTTTGCCTTTTTGGAGTTCCGTCAATCATTCTGACTTTTATATTATATCTGTTCAGACGTATTTCAGACAGCGACAGAAAAATGAGAGCAGTGGAAAAGGGCATTCAGGCACTTCTGCGCAGTCAGATGATAACGGACTTCAATCACTATGGCGAGAAAGGTTATGCGCCGATTTACGCAAGGGAAAATTTTGAAAACTGCTGGCAGAATTATCATCAGCTGGGGGCAAATGGCGTAATGGACGACATACACGGCAGATTTATGGATTTGCCCACAAGCAGGAACGAACCCTGAGTCTTGTACGTATTATAAAAAAAGGAGGTTGTATATATGGAAATAAACAGGAATATTACGGAAACAAATTTCAACAAGGGCGGGTCTGTTTCACGCATAAAATATATTGTGGTTCACTATACGGGAAATGACGGAGATACGGCATACGGAAATACAGTGTATTTCAAAACAGCTTACAGAGGTGCATCGGCACACTATTTTGTAGACGAAAAAAGCATATGGCAGTGTGTTGACGACAAGGATATTGCATGGCACTGCGGAACATCGGGCAAATATTATCATAAATATTGCAGGAATGACAACAGCATAGGCGTAGAGCTTTGCAGCAGGAAAAACGGAGATTATTATTTTTATGATGAAACAGTCAGAAGGGCGGCGGAGCTTATAAGATATCTTATGAAGCTTTACGGCATACCCCTCGAAAATGTGATAAGGCATTACGATGTTACACATAAAAAATGTCCTGCTCCCTTTGTGGATTCAAAGGAGTGGGAAAAGTTCAGAAACAGACTTGTCGATAAGGAGGATGACGAAGTGACGGATAAAGTAACAATGAAAGTAAACGGAAAGGATTATACTGTAAACAGAATATTGAAGGACGGCAAAAATTATATATGTCTTGCCGATCTTTCAAAGGCAGGCTTTACGGTAGGGTATGACAGCAAAACGAAACAGCCGTCCCTTTCCAATTCCGTTTCAAAGGTTACGGCAAGGATTGACGGAAAGGAAAGCGACATTGAGGCTGTCAATATAAACGGCTTTAATTACTGCAAGCTCCGTGATACCGCCGAAGCAGTGGGAAGCTTTACTGCGGATTATGAAAACAATGAAATAATAATAACCACAGAGTAAATAGGGCGGCGGAGTGAATGCCCCGTATCCGAAGGGACGATTCGTGATACGGGGCGGATTTTTTATTGTGAGGTATCACGCCCTTCATTGACGGTTATTTTTATTATACATTTTCCGTTGTCGTGGGTGGTTTCATACTCGACCTCCGTGCCCGACTCACTCATCATATCCACGGCTTTTCTGATTGTTGCAGTAAAAATTCTTATATCCTTGAAATATTTTTTTATGCGGGGTCTTAGGCTCTGCCTTGTTATATCCGCATCGGGATTTTCAATAAGCCTGTTCACCAGTCGGCTTGCAGTGTTAAGCCCCGGAGAAAGCCTTTTTATTTCTTTGCAGGCTTTGAGCTGAAGCTCCTCCTCCTTTATACGCAGAAGGAGCCGCGCTGTTTCCTCTCTGTTTTTTACAGTGTCAAGCTCCCCCTTCACCTGCTCGCTAAGGGCGGAAAGACCAAGTCTGTCACGGACGAATTTTTCGCTTACGCCAAGCATTTTTGAGATTTCCTCCGGTGTGTAGCCGAATATGCCGTTCAGACGTTCTATTCCTGCGGATTCTTCAAATATGTCAAGCTTTTCTCTTTGCAGATTTTCAACAAGTGTGAAGGCTGCCGCATCTCTGTCACGCATATTAAGCACTATGGACGGTATGGTTTTAAGTCCGGCCAGCTTTGCCGCCTTAAGACGGCGCTCACCTGCCGCAAGCTCATATCTCTCCTCGCCCATAAAGCGCACACATATGGGCTGAAGAACGCCATATCTTCTGATGGATTCCGCAAGGCTCATTATTTTATTGCTGTCAAATATTCGCCTTGGCTGATAAGGACTCAGGTTTATCATGTTTATAGGAATATATATGATCTGATCGCTCATAATACAGTTGACATTTAACATAATGATCCCTCCGAACGGTATTTTATAATAATATTTTACCATATATTGCCAAATATTCAACTGTTTTCGCCTGTTAAAATATGACAGTTTTTTTGACACTTTGCGAAAGCGGGGCGAGGGGAAAGAGGGAATGAGAGCGGATTTATAAGTTATTATATGATGTCGCAAGATAGTATTATTGTAATGGCAGCCTTGAAATAAATTCAAGCTCAAAGTCATCTACTTTATCAGGGCGCCATCTGTTTCCTTTTGTTGTTTTGGTGTAGCGAATCTGATAAAAAATTTTTTTGATCAAATCATTCTTTGATTTGGCATTAGGTAAATTATCATATATTCTTAATAGGTTTTCAAGCTCCGGTATAAGCAGCTTATTGTAATTTTCCTGTGAACGCTTTAAGCTGTCCTCTTTTTCAAGCTTTGCTATAACCGCCTGAACGGAATTGATTTCAGATTTTAAAAATGAACGGCGCTCAATAAATGTATCTTTATCATATAGCCCCTGTTCAAGAAGTGAAAAGGTTGTATTCAATTGGTTTTTTAGTATGGTAAGCTTTGATTTGCAGTTTTTTATTTCGTTATCGTTATATACAGGAGCGGGCTTTTCTGCTCCTCTGTTCTGCAGATTATAGCTTTCGTACCATTGCTTTATTCCCGAAATAACCTTTGCCTCAACAACATCAACAGGACTTCCGACAGTGGGGCAGTTTCTCGTTATGCAGTCAAAAGAGGCACTGTGCCCCGGTCGCCGTTTGTCGGCAGAACGCCGTTTCATTGGTCTGCCACATACAGAACATACTAAAATACCTGCAAAAGGATTTTGTAAGCTGCGCATTGTATTGTTGGGGCTTTTGATTCTGCCATCTATAATTGCCTTGACTTTGTTGAATGTATCAGCATCTATAATTGCTTCATGAAGTCCGTCAAAAACAGGATAGTCCTTGCTTCTATATCGCATTTTTACTATTTGTCCGTTTTTTGGTTTTTTCTTTTCGGGCATTTTTTGCCAATGAATTTTTCCTATGTAAACATCGTTTGTAAGTATGTATTTGATTTGTGCCGCCGTCCATGGATTTCCTTTTCTTGTATACACATGACTGTCTTTAAGCCTGTTTGCAATTCCTTGAAATCCTGTTTTTTCCTCATCACTCAGATATAGACTGTATATCTGCTTAACAATTTCAGCCTCTTTTTCATCGGGCACTAAAACCCAGCCCTTTTGTTTTTCGATTTTTTCTTTTTTATAGCCGTATGGAGCCAAAGCACCTACATATTTTCCTTCCTTACAGCTTGCAAGTCTGCCCGCACTTAAACGCCTGTTGATTGTTTTATATTCACGCCTCGACATAAAAAGCCCGAATTCAAAATATTCCTCGTCATAATCGTTTGAAGGATTATATATTTTTGCGGGCGTTATAATAAGTGTATCTGAAAGCCTGAATGTCTGCGAAACTATTCCCTGGTCAATGCTGTTTCCCCTTGCAAGCCTTTCAACCTCCATTACGAGAACTCCCTCCCATAGTCCGTTTTCAACCTCGGCAAGGAGCTGCTGCATCTGTGGACGAGCTGCCAATGTTTCTCCGCTTGCAACCTCTCTGAAAATCTTGGTAATAACATACCCCCTGTTCTTTGCAAGCTCCATAAGAACGCTTTCATGCCTTTTCAGCGTTTCCTCTTCCTCCCAAATCGTTAAGCTCTCTGTCCTTCCTGCTCTTCCTCAGATAAATGCAATATGACATAGTTATTATTCCTTTTTTGAACTGGTAGCGCATATCTTCCTAATTGCTATAATTCGTTCCAATTATCTGGAAATCCCATATACAATAATATATCACTGTTTGATAATACACATAAGTGTTTTTCAAGTGAACAAAGAGTTTTAATAAGTTGTTCCTTAAGATGCTTAAAATCATCAACCAATAATAGCGATTTCAAAGCGATTACTGCTGCAAATAAGTCACGTTTTCCGACAACGTATTTGTTATTGTTTAAAGGTATAAAGAATTATCTTTATATTTACTTGAAAATAATGACTGTTATTAGATTATATCGTTGAGAAGAAAGTTGAAAAAAAGGTGTTTTAAAGCTTTTATAAAGTCCGGTGGTGAAATGTCAAGAGGAAAATGAGCAAGGAAACGAATAATTTACAGCAAAAATAAAAAAACAA
>CANQXR010000018.1 GCA_947627855.1 uncultured Clostridia bacterium | reverse complement strand
TTTTTTATGTTCGTTACGTAAAACTAATAAAGATTTTATTTATGATTTTCATATGTTTTTCGGACAATCTGGGGGGCAAGGAGGTGGGCGAAGCCCACCTCCTTGCCCCCGCATACCGCCCCCTCCCCCGTATTCTTTCATACCGTCTTTGACGGTATGAAAGAATACGGAACCCCGTCAGGGCTTTTTTGGCGTTAAATCATCGAAAAAATGTTTGTAAAGATCTTCTCTTCTGTCCTGTTTCATTCTGAATTTATTTCTGAAGTATACCACGTTTTCGGGTATTATTTCACAGAACGCAAGTCCTTCATGGTTATCCATTTCAGTAAGAAGATTTCCATAGCAGTCAAAAACAGCGGATTTTCCGTTGTAGATTATACCATCACCTGTTCCCGTACGGTTTATTCCCGCAACATAACACTGATTTTCAATACTTCGTGCCCTTAATAGGTGCGTCCACTGATTTATGCGGCTTGCGGGCCAGTTTGCTATTACAAGAAGTAAATCGCAGGTATATGATGCACAGCTGAAGATTTCGGGAAAGCGCAGATCATAGCACACAAAAAGGGAAATGGCTGTGTCGCCTATTCTGACATTTGTTATGTGATTTCCGCCTGTAAAAAACTTTCCCTCCTCACTGTATGAAAAGGGGTGTATCTTGTCGTAATATCCTGCGATATTGCCGTCCTTGTCAATTATTACGAAGCGATTTTTGTTTTTGCCGTTTTCCGTAACTATCATACCGAAGCCCAAGGCAATTCCGTATTTTTTCGCCATGTCTCTCATAATGTGAACGGTTTCGGATTCTTCAAAGACCTCACCCATACCGCTGACATTAACCGTAAATCCCGTAAAACTCATTTCGGGAAAAACCGCAAGCTCCCCTTTATTCTCCGCTGCTTTTTTTATATATTTTTCCGCTGTCTCATAATTTTTTTCCTTATTTTCCCATACGATATCGGTCTGACATAGTGCTAATTTCATATTTCACCTCAATACATATTAAGTCCGAATACATTGTTAAGCATATAGGCAACACCTGCCTCGTCATTTGTTTTGGTTACAGTGTTGCATATACGCTTTACCTCATCGGTTCCGTTGCCCATACACACAGAAAGCCCTGCCGCCTTCAGCATAGATATATCGTTTTCAGTATCTCCGAAGGCTATGATTTCTTCGGGCTTTATACCCATTTTTTCCGCAAGACACAGAAGTGCCGAGCCTTTGGTAGCCTTATGTGATATAAAATCGAGGCAGACATCGGCTGCAAGAACCCCATTTATTCCCTCTGTATGCTTAAGCTCTTCCTGAATTTTTCTTACAATGCGGTGTTCGTCTACTACAACCAGCTTTAATACGTCAAGCTCCTTTATAAAGTCCGTATCCGTTACATATTCCGTGTCAAAGTCCTTTGCCTTTTTATAGCCCACACCGGTAAGCCGCTCAAGCTTATCTCCCAGATCAAGTCCTTTTGAGAATGCCGCTTCAAGGGTGTACGCCTTAAAATCTATATTATGTGCATTAAAATAGTCTATGGCATATTTAAGCGCCGGCTTGGGTATAGGTTCGTTTCTGTATACAATGCCCTTTTCAAGGTTTCTTATTGTAGCGCCGTTGCAGCCTATAAGATTTATTTGTCCGCCTATTTCACCTGTGATATCGGTAAGCAGCAGGTCGTTTCTGCCGCTTGCAATTACAAACTCAACGTCCATATTCATTATTTTTCTTATGGCGGTTATATTGTCCTTTGGAAGACAGCCATCGGTGGCAATAAGCGTATTGTCACAGTCGCAGGCTACCATTTTATATTTCATAACGTCACCTCTGTTCCTTTTTGTATGCTGAAATTCTTCTTTCTTCCCAGAACCTCGGATATGATAATTGCGGCAAATATAAACGCAAAGCCCGCCGCAAGTCTTAATGTGAGCTTTTCTTCCGTATAAAAAACAAGAGAAAAGGCAACTCCGAAAACCGATTCGAGGCTGAGTATAAGCGCCGCTGCCGAGGGATTTGCATATTTTTGTCCTATCGTCTGAAAAAGCAGACCGAGGGCAGTTGCCACAACGGATAAGAACAATATCTCCGGCACAACCGATAAAGGTATGGTTCGTGGTATGTCCTCTGACAAAAGACTGTATATAAAGCATGATACGGCTGCTGTGGCAAATTGGAGCAAGGAAAACATAACAGGATCCTTCCTGCCGTATATTTTGGCTGTGTATGCAATATGAAGAGCATAGAAGAAGCCGCACAGTATTGACATAAAATCGCCCTTTGAAATGCCTATGTTGCCGTCAAGGGAAATCAGCCCGAAGCCTATCATACAGACAAATGCGGCGCTCACATTATAAACGGTTGGTCTTTTGTGGCTGATAAGCCAGTAGAGAAAAGGAGTTATTATGCAATAGCCGGAGGTAAGAAAGGCGTTTTTGCCGGGCGTGGTGCCTTCAAGCCCTAAAGTCTGCACGGCGTAGGCTATGCCGAGAAGTATGCCGCAGATAATGCAGTGAAATATGTATTCCCTGTTTATAAGGCTGTATTTTTTTAAAAATACGGCGGATAATAGTATAAAGGCAATCAAAAATCTGACGGCTATGGTGAAAAGGGGAGGAAGCTCCGTAATTGCGTCCTTCAGTATTACAAATGAAAGCCCCCATATAAGTGCCGCAGCAAACAGCGCTGCTTTTGCCCATGCTTCTTTATTTTTAATTGTCATAAAAATCTGTTCTTCCTTTCGTCATATTCATAGCCTATGCCTTTAAGCCTTCTGATTATTTCAGCCTTATCCTCGTCCATATCATACGCAAGTCTGTCAAGAGAAGAATACTCATCTCTCAGCTTTGTGTTTATATAGCTTAAAAGCATAAACGGGTCTGTCGGAAGCATATATCTCCATCTCCTTCGGATTTTTTGTAAAAATATGATTAAACAGCCTATTTATTATATAATTTATGCCTAAAAAAGTCAACCTTTAAGAAAAATATCTATGCAATATTTTGTTTGACTGAATTTAATGAATGTAGTATAATAAAGTCATTATTTTTATATACGAAGTTATATTTGGGAGGATATAATACTATGAAAAGAGTTTATAATTTTTCAGCAGGACCGTCTATGCTGCCTTTGCCTGTTCTTGAAAAGGCTCAGAAGGAAATGATATGCTATGGCGACACAGGTATGTCTGTTATGGAGATGAGCCATCGCTCAAAGGCATATGACGACATAATCAAGGACGCTGAAAAGCTTATCAGAGAGCTTATGGACATACCCGACAACTATAAGGTTATGTTTTTGCAGGGCGGCGGCTCAACTCAGTTTGCAATGGTTGCTCTGAACCTTTTAAACGGCTCAAAAAAGGCCGACTATGTAAAAACAGGTCAGTGGGCTAAAAAGGCTGCGGCAGAGGCTGAGAAATACGGCGAAGTAAATATCGTTGCCTCATCAGAGGATAAGGTTTTTTCATATATACCCGACCTTGATAAGAGCAAGTTTACCCCTGACGCCGATTATTTCTATATCTGTCAGAACAATACAATTTACGGCACACGTTACACCAAACTTCCCGATACGGGCAGCGTTCCTCTTGTAGCGGATCTTTCGTCCTGCATAATGTCAGAGGTAGTCGATGTATCAAAATACGGACTTATTTTTGCCGGAGCACAGAAAAACGTGGGTCCCGCAGGCGTTACAATAGTTATAGCAAGGGAAGATCTTCTTGGCAAGGCTCAGCCCATCACACCCACAATGCTTGATTATAAGATCCATGCGGATAACGGTTCTCTTTACAATACACCTCCCTGCTATTCAATTTACATAGCAAAGCTTGTCTTTGAATGGCTCAAGGGCATCGGCGGCGTTAAGGAAATGCAGAAATACAACGAAGAAAAAGCCGGTCTGCTCTATGACTATCTTGATAACTCCACAATGTTCAACGGTACAGTCGTTCCCAAAGACCGTTCGCTTATGAATGTGCCTTTCGTAACGGAATCCGGCGATAAGGATCTGGAGGCTAAGTTTGTGAAGGAAGCAACAGCCGCCGGACTTGTAAACCTCAAGGGTCACAGAACAGTAGGCGGAATGAGGGCAAGTATATATAACGCAATGCCCATAGAGGGAGTTAATGCCCTTATAGATTTTATGAAGGATTTTGAAGTAAAGAACAAATAATCGGAGGATAAAATGTATAAAATATTAACCTTAAACAAGATTTCCGAAAAAGGACTGAATACCTTAACCGAGAATTATACACACAGCGACAGCGAAAAAAATCCTGACGGCATATTGCTCAGAAGCTTTAAAATGCACGATATGGAGCTTCCCGAATCTCTTCTTGCCGTTGCACGCTGCGGCGCAGGCGTAAATAATATACCCCTTGACAGATGTACGGAAAACGGAGTCGTTGTTTTCAACACCCCCGGAGCAAATGCAAATGCCGTTAAGGAACTTGTGCTTACAGCCTTGCTTATATCATCAAGAAAGGTAATCGACGGCTATAACTGGGCACAGACTCTTGACGGTGATGTCGCTTCAAAGGTGGAAAAGGGCAAGGCACGCTTTGGCGGTCCCGAACTGTACGGCAAAAAGATAGGCGTTATAGGACTTGGCGCAATTGGCGTGCTTGTGGCTAATGCCGCTGAGGCTCTTGGCATGGAGGTTATGGGCTATGACCCATATCTTTCCGTTAAGTCGGCTTGGCTTGTGGATAAGGACGTTAAGAGAGCGACCCTTGACGAGCTTATAAGAACATCTGATTATATAACCATTCATGTTCCTTATCTGCCCTCAACAAAGGGTATGCTTGGCGAAGAAGAATTTGCAAAGGTAAAGGAAGGCGTAAGAATAATAAACCTTGCCAGAGGTGAGCTTGTTGACAATAAGGCTGTCAAGGCTGCTCTTGCCGATGGACGTGTAGGCTGTTATGTAACCGACTTCCCCAATGAAGAGGTTGTAGGCGTTGAAAATGTAATTACACTGCCCCATCTCGGCGCATCTACTCCCGAAGCTGAAGATAACTGCGCTGTTATGGCAGCCGAGGAAATGATGAATTACCTTGAAAACGGAAATATAGTAAACTCGGTAAATTATCCCAGAGTTAAGATCGACCCAACAGACGACAAGCTTCCCAGAGTATGCGTATTTACCAATAAGGCTAAAATCGAAGCCATCACTACTGCGGTAGGCGAGGCTGCGCATATAATAAGCTCCAAATACAAGACAAGAGGGGATTTTGGCTATGCCCTGTTTGTTGTTGACGGAGATGCAGAACGTGCTGCCGAAAACACAAGAAAGGTAGCCGGCGTTATAAAAACACGTATTGCAGGAATTTTATAAATATGAACACTCTCCCTTGAGAGAATAAGGATTTTCATATGACCCCTGTTCCGTATTCGGAAACAGGGGTTTTTATAGTTTTATGTTATATTCTGCCATTCGGCCGCGGGGGAGGGAGGGGGAGGGCGGAGAAACGAAGGGGCGGACTTGTCCGCCCCTTCGTTTCTCCGCCCTCCCCTCCCTCCCCCGCGACCTCGCCGACAAACCGCCATGGGCGGTTTGTCGGCGAGGTTGTGGAACGTGGTCAGAATATGACAATTGTTTTTAAAAAATTATTAAGATTTAATAAAAAAATCAATAAAACACTTTATTTTTTGTATAATGTGTTATATAATCTTTATAGTGATATAAAGAAATTGCCATGTGGCTGAATAATTTTTGCTGTTCGGGAATATAATTTTTTAATAGCGTAATGGAATGATGAACAGTATGCTCAGGCTTTTGTATGATAGATTGTGGTTGTTTGTTTTGCTCATGGCGGTTTTAATCATGGGCGCATTTTTTTGTACAGGCAAATGCCTGAAAAGCGCCGCGCCTTTATACTACTCCCATAAAATTACGGAGGATTTGAAAAGCTTCCCCATAGACGAAAAATACTGCGGAGAATACTCATATTATGATACATTCGGTGAGCCAAGGACATACGGCGGAAACAGAAGTCATATGGGCACGGATATTATGGACAATCTGAATATCCGTGGAAGGATAGAGGTTCTTTCCATGACAGACGGGGTAGTTGAAAAAAAGGGTTGGAACGAAAAAGGCGGTTACAGAATAGGCATAAGAAGCAAAAATAATATTTACTACTATTATGCCCATCTTGATACCTTTGCAGATGACATACAGGAAGGTTCGGACGTGTCGGCAGGAGATTTCTTGGGATATATGGGCGACAGCGGCTACGGCAGGACAGTGGGAACAAAGGGCAGGTTTCCCGTACATCTCCACATAGGCATATCTCCAAAGCAGACCGATGACAAAGGCGAGCTTTGGGTCAATCCCTATGCTTATCTGAAAAGACTTGAAGGCAAATGAATCATACAGAGGAAGGAATGGTTTTATGGAGCTTATTAACTGGGAAGAAAGGCTTTTGCCATACAGACAAGCCGTTGATGAGCTTGTTGTCAAAATAAACAATATGAAAAGGGAATATGAAGCGCTTAAGCTCGTACCTCCTCTGGAGGAAGTCCACGGACGTGTAAAATCCATAGCCAGTATACTTGACAAGGCAAATAAAAGAGGTATAGAGCCGACAAAAATATTTGACGAGCTTGAGGATATTGCAGGAATAAGAATAATATGCCGGTTTGTGGAGGATATCGAAAGAGTCGTAAATATTATGAGATTCAGAGATGGGCTTGACCTTAAGGTTATGCAGGAAGAGGACTATATCTCAAATACCAAGGCAAGCGGATACAGAAGCTATCATATGACGATAAAATACAAAATGGTTACCATAGACGGTCCAAAAGAAGTAATGTGCGAAATACAGATAAGAACAATGGCTATGAATTTCTGGGCAAGCATAGAGCATTCACTCAGATATAAATACAGCGGAAACCTTCCGGAAGAGCTTAAGGAAAGGCTGAGAAACTGCGCTGATGCTGCCTTTCAGCTTGATAAGGAAATGGCAACGATAAGAGATGATATAATAGAGGCAAAGCTCATTTCCGAAACAAAAAATAATCTTGTGGACGAAATTGTCAAAAATCTGCACAATCTTCACTACATAGCCAAAATGGAGCAGGTGACAAGCTTTAACCGCAGATTTCTTGAAATATATCAGAATGGCAGCCTTGACGAACTGAGGGATTTCAGCAGCAAGCTCCAGACCATGGCAAAGCTATATAAGGTGGAATATGTATAAACACTGCCTCTTTACACATTTTGTTCCGCTTCGGCACATTAAAAATAATTGACACTACCGACACTGTTTTTTTCACTCTTTTGATATCATCAGAATATTATGAAAAAAAGGAGTGATTGCGGAATGAAAATTTTTATAGATCCCGGACACGGCGGCTCCAACCCCGGAGCAATAGGAGTAAACGGAGTTGCCGAAGCCGAGGTTAATCTTGATGTTTCCCTGAGATTGGGAGAGCTGCTTGCAGGCAGAGGGTATGACATAGAATATTCCCGTGTGGCAAATAATGCCGTAAGCCTTCAGGGCAGAGCGGATATGGCAAACGCATGGGGAGCCGATTATTATGTAAGCATACACTGCAACTCAAACCCGGATCCTTCGATAGGAGGAACGGAAACCTTCTATTACAGAGAGGGCACAACAGCCCAGCGTTTTGCCGAAACGGTAAACACAGCCCTTGTAAATCAGATAAACCTCAGAAATATAGGCACGTTTGCCAGAAACCTCGCCGTGCTCAGGCTTACAAAAATGCCCGCCATACTTGTGGAGCTTGCTTTTTTGTCAAACCCCTCCGAAGCTTATCTTCTTTCCACATCTGAGTTCAGACAAAACTGCGCCGTAGGCATATTCAACGGCATTGTGCAGTTCACATCATAATAAAGTCACAGACTGCTGTCTTTGATAGGGCGGCAGTCCTTTTTTATGCGTTTTTGCCGCAAACCTTACAGAGCATATCCCTATCTTAGAGGCTGAGCGTTTGAGTAAATTTTTTTCGTTATCTGAATATTATTATAAAAAACGCAAAGAGGCTTTCCATGGACGACTATATTGATGCTATAATCAAATACAACGGTGATTTTGAAAACATTCTGAAAAGATTCAATGCAAAGGGAGAGGATCTTTCACAGGGCTATGGCATAATCGTAATACCCTACGGACGACTGGTAGAGCTTGCTTTCGATGAACAGGTCGAGTATGTTGAACTTCCGAGAAATCTGGAACTTATGCTCACGGGTGCTTCTGAGGGAAGCTGCATTTCCGAGGTAAGAGAAGGTGTGGAGGGTCTTACGGGAAATGGCATTCTTCTTGGCGTAATAGATTCGGGGATAGATTTTACACACCCCGATTTTATAGACAATGAGGGAAAAAGCAGAATATTGTATATATGGGATCTTTCCGTTGACAGCAGCGCTCCCGATTCTCTCTGTAACGGCAGACAGTTTGACAATGAAGCCATAAACAGCTGTATAGACACGGGAAGAGGAGAGCTAAGCCCCCTTGACGAGCTTGGTCACGGAACGGCAATAGCCGGCGCTATGGGCGGAAACGGCAGAGCCAGTGACGGCAGATTTACAGGCGTTGCTCCGGAGGGAGAATTCATAGTTGTAAAGCTCAGCCCCGACAGACCAATTCTGACAGTTGACATTATGCGCGGCGTAAAATATCTTACCGACAAAGCCGTAGAGCTTGACAGACCTATTGTAATAAATATTTCATACGGAACAAGCAACGGTTCTCATGGCGGAAGCTCCCTTTTTGAAGCATATCTTGACAGTATATCGGACGTCGGACGCACAGTAATTACTGCCGCCGTAGGAAACGAAGGCGACCTGCGCCATCACTTCGGCGGACGTATAGAAAATGGCGAAACACGGGATATAGAAATAAATGTTGCCGATGAACTGGGCTATCTGTATTTATCTCTGTGGAAGGATTTTGTGGATAAAATGGACTTTGAGCTTATACTTCCGCAGGGCATTTCCACAGGCATTATAGAGTATAACGGCGGCTATTACAGGGAAAAAATATCCGGCGTAAGCTTTGGCATAGATGTGGGACGCCCCTCCCCTTATTCATCGGATCAGGAGATATTTTTCTTCGCAAGAAGCATAACAAGCACTCTGCCTGCGGGCACATGGATACTCAGGATATACGGAAGGAATGTAGTAGACGGCAGAATAAATATATGGCTTCCCGTAAATGAGCTTGTGGGTGAGGACACTTACTTTCCCGATTCCGACAGAGAAATTACGGTCACACTGCCGTCTACTGCCCCGACTCTCCTCTCCATAGGCGCTTATGATCCCAATACAAATGCAAGAGCCGATTTTTCGGGCATAGGCTATAACGCAAAGGGAGATATAAAACCCGACCTGCTTGCTCCGGGCGTCAATATAATCTCCACAAGGGCCGGAGGGGGCTATGATGCTTATTCGGGAACCAGCATAGCCGCCCCCATAGCTTCAGGGGCCTCCGCTCTGCTTATGGAATGGGGAATACTCAAAAAGAACGACCCCTTTATGTATGGACAGAAGCTTAAGGCTTTCTTGCGTATGGGCGCCGAACGGGACAGCGAAATAAGCTATCCCAACAGAATGTACGGCTACGGCAGACTTTGCGTGGAAGGCTCTGTCAGAAATGCCGAACAGTTCATAAACCCCGATGCTCTTGACGAGCTTTTTTGAATGCCGCATACCATTCGGACAGGACTTCTGATAAAGGTCTGTCATAATTATCCAAAGACAACCAATGTTATTCTTGACCAACTCAGTATATTGCGCATATAATATTCTAAGGAATACCGATAAACCTGCGGGGCTGCTCAGAGGGCGAGGGAGCTTGGGAGCGGAAAAACAGTGCCCTGCGGGCACTGTTTTTCCGCTCCCAAGCTCCCTCGCCCTCTGACCCGTGGGCACGCCGTTAAACCGTCAGGGACGGTTTAACGGCGTGCCTGCGGAACCCCATATACTTAATATTCAAGGAAGGATCAGTATGTCATATAATAATTCTGAAAAAAAGAAAACAGCAATGAAAACCTCCTTTGTGTGCATAGTTCTCAATGTTGCGCTTTCGGTTATAAAACTCATTGCGGGAATACTGGGTAATTCTCAGGCTATGCTTTCTGACGCCCTTCATTCCCTTTCGGACGTATTCAGCACATTTGTAGTTATAATAGGCATAGCCCTTGCCTCGGAAAAATCCGATAAGGAACATCTGTACGGTCACGAAAGGCTTGAATGCGTTGCGGCGGTAATACTCTCGGCGTTTCTTTTTATGGCAGGACTTGGCATAGGCGCTGCGGCGGTGGCAAAGATATCCGGTGGCGGAGATATTTCCGCTCCTACATTTCCTGCACTTTTTGCCGCTCTCGTTTCAATTGTCGTAAAGGAGCTTATGTACAGATATTCGGCGCATACGGCTAAAAAAATCAACTCTGCGGCGGTTATGGCGGACGCATGGCACCACCGCTCCGATGCATTGTCATCTGTGGGCAGTCTTATAGGCATAGGCGGCGCAATGATGGGCTTTCCTATACTCGATCCCATTGCCGGCATTATAATATGCGCATTCATAATAAAGGCGGCAATAGATATTTTCAAGGATTCCATAGATAAAATGGTGGATAAATCCTGCGACAGAGAAACGACCGAGCTTATGAAAAAGGCGGTTGTTGAAACCGATGGCGTAATAAGTCTTGATCTTATAAGAACACGCCTTTTCGGTTCAAGAATATATGTAGATATTGAAATATCGGCGGATAAAGACCTCAGACTTTCGGACTCCCACGCCATAGCCGAAAACGTCCATAAAAAAATAGAAACTATGTTTCCCCTTGTAAAACACTGTATGGTTCATGTAAATCCCAAATAAAGACAAAACTGCCGGCAGACAAAAACTGCCGGCAATCTGTTTATATAATATTTTTAAATCAGAACTTTATTTCTCTGCCTTCCTTTTTCCACTCCATAAACTCTGCCGTAGCTGCAAAGAGAACATCTCCGGAGGAATTTATGGCAGTTTCGAGAGAATCCTGCACAACGCCTATAATAAAGCCTATGGCTACTGCCTGCATGGCGATGTCGTTGCCTATACCGAGGAGAGCGCACGCCATGGGTATGAGAAGAAGCGAACCTCCCGCAACACCCGACGAACCGCAGGCGCCGAGAGTAGCTATAACGCTGAGTACGATAGCCGTAGGTATGTCCACGGATATGCCGAGGGTGTTTGCCACAGCGAGGGACATAACTGTTATTGTTATGGCGGCTCCGTCCATATTTATTGTTGCTCCCAAGGGAATGGAAACGGAATAAACGTCCTTGTCAAGTCCCAGTTTTTCACAAAGCGCCATATTTATAGGTATATTTGCTGCGGAGCTTCGTGTGAAAAACGCCGTAAGTCCACTGTCCCTGAAGCATCTGAATACAAGAGGATAAGGATTTCTTCTCAGACAGATACCTGCAATAAGAGGATCCACAACAAGGGCTATTGTAAGCATACAGCCCACAAGCACTGCAAGAAGCTTTCCGTATTGTGTGAATATGCCAAGTCCGTTTTCGGAAACGGAGGTAAACACAAGCCCCATTATTCCGAAGGGCGCAAAATTGATTATCCACGAAACAGCCTTCGTAGCTGCATCAGCAATATCCTTGAGTGTGTTTTTGGTGCCCTGTCCCGCAAGGTGTTTGAGAGCAAGTCCCAGAATTACCGCCCATGTAAGAATGCCTATATAATTTGCTTCAGCAAGGGATTTTATGGGGTTTGTAACCATATTCATAACAAGGGAATACAAAACCTCTCCGATGCCGTTGGGTGCAGCGCCCTCAGCCGCCTCCATAAGATTAAGGTCAAGGACAACAGGGAACATCTTGCTTACAATAACGGCTACGGAAGCCGCAAGGAACGTACTCACCATATAGAGTATTATAACCGTTCTGAATCGTTTGCCAATGCCGGAGCCGGCGCAGGCAAGGGACGCAACTACAAGCACAAAAACCAGAATAGGTGCGATAGCCTTAAGCGCTCCTACGAATACATCTCCCAGAACTCCAAGCTTTATACCCGGCAGCGCAAGTCCCAGAGCAGTACCTATAACAAGACCTATAAGTATTCTTATTACAAGGTTGATGCTGCAATATTTTTCCCAGATAGTTTTCATATTTTTCCTCCTTTGTTTATATAATTTAAAACATATAAAGATTATATCACATACTTTCGCAAAAGTCACCAATAAACTTTGATTTTTTTAATAAATTTTATATAATATATCCAATTTCAATTATATAAGGAGTGGTTTATATAAAACACCGTGAATTTGTGTGTACAGAAAGACCTCCCGATGACCTTGATGAAAAACAATACGGAGAATTCTATATAAGCTTATGTGAAGCTGTGATATCTTCACTTGTGAAAAGACAGATATTGAACGGACAGCAAAAGAAACTGCTGCTTGACAGGCTCGGAAAATATTTTTAGTGCCGGCGGACATATGCGCCGGCTTTTTCTATGACTTCGTACGGAGGTATATATATGAAAGAATATGAAAGGGAAAACATCGGAAAATACACAGACGGGAGGAAAAAGAGAGTTGCGGCGTACTGCCGTGTATCCACCGACAGCGGCGACCAGGCAAATTCATTTGAGAGTCAGCGGCTCTATTTCAGAGAATATATAGAGAGAAACCCCGACTGGCTCCTTCTGAAAATATTTGCCGATGAGGGCATAACAGGCACAAACACGAAGAAAAGGGCGGAATTCAATATGATGATAGGCTATGCCGAAAGAGGGCTTATAGACCTTATAATAACAAAGGAGATTTCGAGGTTTGCAAGAAACACTCTTGACAGCATTTACTATACAAGAATGCTTAAAAGCCTTGGCGTGGGGGTTATATTTATGAATGACGGCATAAACACCCTTGACGGTGACTCTGAGCTTCGTCTTGCTATTATGTCCTCGATTGCACAGGAGGAAAGCCGCAGAACCTCCCAGCGTGTCAGATGGGGGCAGACACGCAGAATGGAGCAGGGCGTTGTATTCGGCAGAAGTATGCTTGGTTATGACGTCTGCGGCGGAAAAATGCATATAAACGACTCCGGCGCAGCCATAGTCAGGCTCATATTCCATAAATTCACCTGTGAGGGCAAGGGAGCGCACACAATAGCGAAGGAGCTTGAGGAGGAGGGGTTCTGCCCGCTGAGAGGAAACCGCTGGCAGAGCAGCACCGTCCTTAAAATACTGAGAAACGAAAAATACTGCGGCGACCTCGTGCAGAAAAAGACATATACCCCCGATTTTCTCTCCCACGAAAAAAAATACAACCATGGACAGGAAAAATTCATTATTATAAAGAACCATCACACCCCCATAATATCAAGAGATGTATTTGAAAAAGCCGCCGCCATACTCGCCGCAAGAGCCGAAACACAGAAAAACAAGGAAAAATATACAAGCCGTCATATTTTTTCGGGCAAAATAAAATGCGGACTGTGCGGTTCGGGCTGCGCCGCAAGATTCAGAAAAAGAAAAAACGGCAGTGAATACAAGGCATGGCGCTGCATAAACGCCGTGAAATACGGAAAGCCCCATACTGACAGATATGGCAATACTTCGGGCTGCGGAGGGCTTAGCTTCAGAAACGAGGACATAATCTATGTAATGCATATTGTTACGGCTTTTATTGCTCCTGCCTTGCGCATTGTGAAAAAAAGACTTATGCAGACAGTCCGTCTTGCCGATATTTCACGGGACACCGAAGCTGAGGAGAATGAAAGGGCGGCGGAAAAGCGCAGAAGGCTTATAGGCATATATACCGATGGAATTATAACAAAGGAGGAATTTGCCGCCGCAATGGAAAAATGCGGCTGCGGCGGTGCGCAGAACGGCAACAGGGGTGAAAACGGCTCTTTGCCCTGTATGGCTGATGAAATCTCAGAGGCTGCGGAGGAAATATTTGCAGGTCCCGAATATGAGGACGAATTTTACAGGTGCATATTGGATAGGCTTATTATAAATGAAAATGGCTGCGATGTATATCTGAAGGGGCTGCCATACAAGTGGAGTTTTACTGTGAAAGACCCCTCATAAGCGGAACATTTCCGCACCTTACATACCTATATCGTTAAGTGTGGCGGTTGCCTGCGGCGTCACCATTGTGAATTTCTGACTGAGATAGCGAAGGGACGCTGCAAGCTCACCGTCAGGACCGCCGTACTGCGCTTTGTGATTATAAATAATAATAAAATGTAAAGCTTCTTTCCTGTCGGTTATAGACGACCTTTGCAAATATCTGTCTGAGGGCGTTGTTTTTTTCCCTTTCGGAAATATCCGATGAGCTGAGTATGTCGGTCAGTCTGCCCTCCGCCCTTTTTCCCTCACATTGCCGACAGTCTTTTTTTTCGGACAGACTTTTATACAGCTCTGCCTGTTTAATACATTCCGCCCTTTCGGCCTTATACTCCTCAAGCTCCATAACACCGTCAAGATAGGCCTCCTTCAGCCTTTTCTGCCTTTCCTTTATTTTTCTGAGCTTTTTTTCCCAAAGAAGCCGCTCCTCCTCATAAGCCTTATACCCGGAGCTGTGACGGACATAGCCGTCTATGGGTATTTTGCCGAACATACTGTCGATTTCCTCCATTATTGCCGCCATTGCCTTTTTTTCGGTTATGGAGTGGGAAACAGGGCAGAGGGAGTGCTGATAATTCACACACTGCAGGCTTCCCGTACCTCCGGAATATGAAAGAGATGCCCCACAGGCACTGCATTTTATTATGCCCGACAAAGGGTGGCTTCGGTTCGTCCCTCTGCGCCGTCCGTGCCCTGACTCAGCCTTGATTTTTTTCTGAACGCTGTCAAACAGCTCCTCGCTGACTATCGGCATATGAACTCCCTTTCTCACTATGGATTTTTCGCCGCCGCATACCCTGTAATCCCTCTTTCCCGTGGGACACCAGCGCACATAGCCCTTATAGATAACATTTTTCAGAATGTAGTCTATTGTTCTGTATTCCATTCTGTTTCCCCTGTGAGTTTTTACCCCCATAGAATTGAGATAAGCCGCAAGCTGTCCTCTGTTTTTTTCTCCTGAGGCAAAGCTTTCAAATATAAAGCGCACTATCCGCCCCTCCTCCTCGTTTATGACAAGACTGCCGTTTTTCCACTCATAGCCAAAGGGAGCCACACTCATATACTCGCCCCTGTCCGCCTTTTCCGTCATACCCTTTTTCACCTCATCGGCAAGATTGAGTGAGTAATATTCAGCCATAGCTTCAAGTATAGCCTCCAGTATGACCGAAAACCTGTCGTCCTCCATATGCTCCGTAATGCTTATGACCCTGACTCCGCACTCCTTTCTCAGCATTGACTTATAAACTATGCTTTCCTCCCTGTTTCTTGAAAATCTGTCGAATTTATGGACAAGTATAACGTCAAATGCCCTGCTGCTCCTGCTTCTTTTTGCCTCTCCCACCATCTCCATAAATGCGGGACGCTTTTTTGCCGTTCTTCCGCTTATGCCCTCATCTGTGTATACCTTCTCAACCCTCATACCGTTTTTTGCGGCGTAGTCCTCTATGGCTCTCAGCTGAGCCGCAGGAGAATACTCCGTCTGGTCGTCCGTTGAAACTCTTATATAAGCCGCAGCCCTTGTTATATTCTCCATATACCCCTCCGTGACAAAGCTTACTGTGGAAAAAGTGAAAAAAATCATTATTTCCCCATATAAATAATATGTCGGAAAATTCAGGCAAATACTGCATAAAATTGCAGTAAGGAGGTGGTTGAAACGGCTGAAAACAGGCGTATTTTTATAATGTCGGACGGAACCGAAACAGCGGAGGAGGAAATAAGCGCCAAGGATATGAAGAGGTTTTGCGCAAAAACAGTGGAAAGGGCAATGAACAGCCTTGGATATGCCGATAATTCCCACAGGAGCATTACATAAAATGCAGCGGATTATGTTTTTTTATAAAAATACAAAAAAAGACTTGATTTTTTCTCCGTATGGGAGTAGAATATGCAATGTGAACATACGATGGAGCGTATGGCTGTCAAAAGGGACATTGATTTACAATGTCCCTTTTGTTATTTATGCTCCGGATTTGTATATTAAGGAGGTAATAAAAATGGTATATAACGGACTGCCGGAAAAGCAGGGATTATATGACCCAAGGTTTGAGCACGACAGCTGCGGTATAGGCTTTATAGTCAATATTGACGGCACGATATCCCACGACCTCGTTACAAGTGCCATAGAGATTCTCAAAAATCTGAAGCACAGAGGCGGAGCCGGCTCAGACCCCGATTCGGGGGACGGCGCAGGCATTCTTCTCCAGATTCCCCACGGCTTTATGAAAAAGGTGTGCCAGAATGAGGGCATAACCCTGCCGCAAAAGGGAGATTACGGCGTAGGTATGCTTTTTCTTTCACCCGATTATGAAACAAGGACACGCAGTCTTAAGCTGCTTGAGGGCATAGTTCTTGAGGAAGGTCAGAAATTCCTCGGAATGAGGGAGGTGCCCTGTTACAGCGACTGCATAGGCGTTACGGCGAAGGAAAATATGCCCCGTATAGTTCAGGTGTTTATAGAAAGAGCGCCTGACGTAAAGCCCGGCATTGATTTTGAAAGAAAGCTTTTTATAATTCTTAAAAGAGCGGAAAGAGAAATAAGATATTGCAGGGAAAACAAAGACAGCTATTTCTATTTTTCATCTCTTTCGTCACGTACAATAGTATATAAGGGTATGCTGACACCGGAGCAGGTGGGAAGATTTTATCTCGACCTTATGGACCTTGATATGAAAACGGCAATAGCCATGGTGCATTCCAGATTTTCCACAAACACATTCCCAAGCTGGGAAAGAGCACACCCCAACCGTTTCCTTATGCATAACGGTGAAATAAACACCATAAGAGGAAATGTAAACTGGTCGAAGGCAAGAGAATCCATGTATAAGTCAAGTCTTTTCGGCGATGAGCTTAAAAAGGTTTTCCCCGCAGTAAACGAGGACGGCTCCGACTCGGCAATGCTTGACAACTACATACAGATGTTATATCTGTCGGGCTATTCTCTTCCGCAGGCAATAATGACAGTCGTTCCCGAACCATGGGAAAACGACCTGTCTATGGACAAGGCAAAAAGAGCCTTTTACGAATATAATTCAACTATTATGGAGCCTTGGGACGGACCTGCCGCAATAGGCTTTACAGACGGCAAGGTCGTAGGAGCTACCCTTGACAGAAACGGTCTGCGTCCGGCACGCTATTATGTGACTGAGGACGGTATGGTCGTGCTTTCATCTGAGGTTGGCGTAGTTGAAATACCAAATAAAAAGATAATAAAGAAGGAAAGACTTCAGCCGGGTATGATGCTGCTTATAGACACGGAAAACAAGCGCATAATAGACGATGCTGAAATAAAGGCAAAGGTAGTCGGAGAAAAGCCCTACGGAGAATGGCTCAGAAACAACCTTACGGAGCTTGACGACCTTAAGCCATCAAGAAAAGCCCCCTTTACCATTACGGAATTCTTCGGCAGACTTCGTGAAAAATATGCCGAGGAGCATCTCGGCGAGGTAAGCACAAGGGCTTTGGAGGAAATAGCAAGACCCTTTGAGGAGAAGAAAAACATATTCAAGGAAAAACTTCCTCTTCTCACAAGGCAGAAGGCTTTCGGCTATACATGGGAGGATATCGACCTTACCCTTAAGGCAATGATGGAAAAGGGAGATGACCCTATCACATCTATGGGCTTTGACGCTCCCCTTGCGGTTCTTTCCCATAGACCTCAGCTTCTCTACAACTATTTCAAACAGCTTTTCGCACAGGTAACAAATCCGCCTATTGACGCCATAAGAGAACAGGTCGTAACAAGCTCTTACTGCTATTTCGGCGGAGAAAGCAATATTTTGGAGCCTGACGAAACAAACTGCCGCAGAATAAGAAGCAAAACACCCATACTTACAAATGACGAAACGGCAAAGCTGAAGAGCCTTGATACGGAAAGCTTCAAGGCTGTCACCATACCTATGTTCTATATAAAGGACGCAGAAAAAAGCCTTTCCTCAGCTATGAGGGAAATATTTGCGGCGGCTGACCTTGCCATTGAAAACGGCTATAATATACTGGTTCTTTCCGATAAGGGAACAGAAGAAAACAAGGTGGCTATACCTGCTCTTCTTGCGTCATCGGGACTGCACCATCACCTTATCGAAAAGGGAACAAGAATGAAGGTTTCCATAGTTCTGGAAACGGGAGAACCGAGAGAGGTTCACCACTTTGCCGTCCTCGTTGGCTACGGCGCAAACGGCATAAATCCCTATCTGGTCTATGAAACCCTCGCCAATATGTACAAAGAGGGCTATATTGACAAAAAGCCGGCTGAATCGGAAAAGCTCTATCAGAAGATAATAACCAAAAATATAGTCAAGATAATGTCGAAGATGGGTATATCCACCATACAGTCATATCAGGGCGCTCAGATTTTCGAGGCTCTCGGAATAGGCGAGGAGCTTATTGACAAATATTTTACGGGAACAGTTTCAAGAATAGGCGGCATAAGGATAAAGGAGCTTGAAAAGGAAACCACACTCCGCCACAATAAGGCTTTCGACAAAATTACGGGCGACAGCGCATTGGAGGCAGGAGGAGAATATAAGTGGAAAAACCGGGGCGAATATCATATGTTCAACCCCAAGGCAATATATAAGCTTCAGATGGCTGTGAGAACGGGAAATTATAAGCTTTATAAGGAATTCGCCGCTATGATGAACGATTCGTCAGAGCAGTTTTCAACCATAAGAAGCCTTCTCGGCATAAGAGAAAACGACAAGCCCATAAATCTCGACAATGTAGAGCCTGTGGAGTCCATTGTGAAAAGATTCAAGACAGGCGCAATGTCATACGGCTCTATAAGTCAGGAGGCTCACGAGTGTATGGCAATCGCCATGAACAGGCTTCACGGCAAGTCAAACTCCGGTGAGGGCGGCGAAAGACCCGAAAGGTATATAAAAGACCCCAACGGAGATTCGAGAAATTCAGCTATAAAGCAGGTTGCGTCAGGTCGTTTCGGCGTTACCATAAACTATCTCCAGAATGCCGTTGAAATACAGATAAAGATGGCACAGGGCGCAAAACCCGGCGAGGGCGGTCATCTTCCCGGAAAAAAGGTATATCCATGGATAGCAAAGGCAAGACATTCCACTCCCGGCGTTTCCCTTATTTCGCCGCCGCCTCACCATGATATATATTCCATTGAGGACCTTGCTCAGCTTATACACGACCTCAAGAACGCAAACAGAAACGCCCGCATATCCGTCAAGCTTGTTTCAGAGGCAGGCGTAGGCACGGTAGCCGTAGGCGTGGCAAAGGGACTTGCGGACGTAATTCTTATTTCCGGCTATGACGGAGGCACAGGAGCCGCTCCGAGAACATCTGTAAGGCACACAGGACTGCCATGGGAGCTTGGGGTTGCCGAAACACATCAGGCTCTGCTTATGAACAATCTGCGCAACAGAGTAACCATAGAAACAGACGGAAAGCTTCTCACAGGACGTGACGTGCTTATAGCCGCTCTTCTCGGAGCAGAGGAGTTCGGCTTCGCCACAGGTCCGCTTATTTCAATGGGCTGCGTAATGATGAGAGTGTGCAATCTTGACACCTGTCCCGTAGGCGTTGCAACACAGAACCCCAATCTGAGGGCAAAATTCTGCGGCAAGCCTGAGTATGTTGAAAACTTTATGAGGTTTATAGCGCAGGATCTCCGTGAATGGATGGCAAAAATAGGCTGTAAGACAGTAAATGACCTTATAGGTCATGTGGAAAAGCTCGTTCCAAAACATATAGACCATTGGAAAGCCTCGGACGTAGATCTTACTGGACTGCTCTATCAGCCGAAGATCTGCTCAAACGACAGCGAAAGATACTGCACCAAAAAGCAGGATCACCGTCTTGAGAATTCCATAGACGTAAATGCTCTTGTCCGCCTTTGCGACCCCGCAATAAAGAGCGGAAAGAAAATCAACGCATCTCTTAAAATAACAAATATAAACAGAGTTGTTGGTACTGTTCTTTCGGGAGAGATAACAAAGGCATACGGAGCGGAGGGACTTCCGGACGACACTATAAATCTTACCTTTGAAGGCTCAGCAGGTCAGTCCTTCGGAGCATTCCAGACCCACGGCGTAACCATGAAGCTTGTGGGCGATTCAAACGACTATATAGGCAAGGGACTTTCCGGCGGAAAGATTATAGTAGTTCCTCCGGACGACAGCAGCTTCGACGCAGCCGAAAACGTTATTATAGGCAACGTAGCCTTTTACGGCGCAATTCACGGCGAGGCATATATAGGCGGTATGGCAGGAGAAAGATTCTGCGTAAGAAACTCAGGCATAACGGCAGTCGCCGAGGGCGTAGGTCAGCATGGCTGTGAGTATATGACAGGAGGAAAGGTGGCTGTTCTCGGCAGATGCGGAAGAAACTTTGCCGCAGGTATGTCGGGAGGAGTTGCATATGTATATAACTACGGCGGCCGTTTTGAAAGCTGCTGTAATAAGGAGCTTGTTCTTCTTGAAAAGGTAAGCGCCGAGGAGGACAAGGCGGAGCTCAGGAAAATGATTGAAGATCATCTTAAATATACGGGCAGCAAGAGGGCGGAATATCTTCTTGAAAACTGGGATAAGGAAATAGGCAACTTCATAAAGGTTATCCCCGAAACATACAAGGCAGTGGTTGAGGAAATAAAAAAATGCACTTCACTGGGAATGTCCGATGAAGAAGCCAAGATGAAAGCCTTTGCGGAAGTAACCGGCACATCTTATATCCAGCCAGAAAGGAGCGTGTCGATAAATGGGTAAACCAACCGGATTTATGGAATATAAAAGAGAGCTTCCTCCCGACAGAGGGGAAAAGGAAAGAATTGCCGACTGGGGAGAGTTCCACACTCATTTTGACGAGAAGGCTCTCAGAAAACAGGGAGCAAGATGTATGAACTGCGGCGTTCCTTTCTGTCACACGGGAGATCCCCTTGTAGGCGGCTGTCCCTTGGGAAACCTTATCCCCGAATGGAATGACCTTGTGTACAGAGGAAAATTTGAAGAGGCATATAAGCGTCTTTCACTTACAAGCCCCTTCCCCGAATTCACAGGCAGGGTATGTCCCGCTCTTTGCGAGGGAAGCTGTACCCTTGGTATGCATGAGCCTGCGGTCACAGTAAAGAATATAGAGGTTCATATAATAGATAAAATGTTTGAAGAGGGAAAGGTCGTGCCGCAGATACCCGAAGTAAGAACGGGCAAGACAGTTGCGGTTGTAGGCTCCGGTCCGTCGGGACTTGCCTGCGCCCATATGCTCAACAAGCTTGGTCACAGCGTAACGGTGTTCGAGCGTGCCGACAGATGCGGCGGTCTGCTTATGTACGGCATTCCCAATATGAAGCTTGACAAAAGAATAGTAATGCGCCGCCTTGAAATTCTTGAGAAGGAGGGCATTACATTCAGAACAAATGTTGAAATAGGCAAGGATATTTCGGCGGAAAGACTTGTAGGAGATTTTGACGCTGTTGTTTTCTGCTGCGGAGCCGCCTCCCCAAGAGATCTGAGGGTGGAGGGCAGAGATCTGAACGGCATATATTTCGCCGTTGATTTCCTCAGAAGAAACACAAAAAGCCTGCTCGACTCAGACCTTAAGGACGATAGCTTCATATCCGCCAAGAATAAGGACGTTGTTATAATAGGCGGCGGTGATACGGGAACCGACTGTGTGGGCACCTCCATACGCCACGGCTGCAAAAGCGTAACTCAGCTTGAGATCATGCCGGAGCTGACTGTTGAAAGACGGAGCGAAAACCCATGGCCGCAGTGGCCCAGAATAAAAAAGGTTGACTACGGACAGGAGGAATCCATATATCTTTACGGCAAAGACCCAAGAACCTATCTTACAACGGCAACAAAGCTTGTAGGCGATGTATACGGAAACATAAAGGAGGTTCACACCTCAAAGGTTGAATGGGTAAACGCAGGCGGCAGAATGACGCCCAGAAACATACCCGGAAGTGAAAAGGTTCTGCCGTGTCAGCTCCTCCTCATAGCCATGGGCTTCACAGGACCGGAACAGCATATAATAAAGGAGCTTGGACTTAAAACAGACCCACGAAGCAACGTACTCACACCTGCCGGCAAATATTCAACCAATCTTAAGGGCATATTTGCGGCGGGAGATATGAGGAGAGGTCAGTCTCTTGTTGTGTGGGCAATACACGAGGGCAGAGATGCTGCGCTGGAATGCGACAGCTATCTGAAAAGCAAATAAGGCTTTTTAAATACGGATAATCACGGCTTTGTTGCCGGATTATTATGGAAGTGTCGCAGTCAGACGACTCTTCCGATATATAATTCATCTCCTTAATATTTTAGCAGAAAGCGCAGCTGCTCCCAAAGCTGCGCTTTCTCGCTTAAAAAAATAAAAAATAATGCTTGACAAATAAATGAAGATAGTTTATAATAATTTCTGTTGTCAGGTAAGAGCAGTAAATGCTTTACAACACCGACAGTTATGCCCAGGTAGCTCAGTCGGTAGAGCAGCGGACTGAAAATCCGCGTGTGGGCGGTTCGATTCCGTCCCTGGGCATATTATGCGGGTGTGGTTCAATGGTAGAACATCAGCCTTCCAAGCTGAGGACGAGGGTTCGATTCCCTTCACCCGCTCTGTGTGATTAAAAATCATTCATAATATGATTAAAAATCATTCAGCCCAACCCTATCAGAAATCGGCTGACCCCTCAGCCGATTTCACCCATCCTTTTTTATGCGCGAATGGCTCAGTGGTAGAGCATCGCCTTGCCAAGGCGAGGGCCGCGGGTTCGAATCCCGTTTCGCGCTTTTTTTATTTGCCAAAATCCCGACTTAATAAAGATTTCTGTACAGGTGCAGCGGTAATCAAAGCCGCCCGCACCTTTTTATTTGCCAAAATCCTTACTTCATAAGGTTTCTGTACAAATGCAGCAGTAATCAAATCTGTCCGCACCTTTTTGTTTGCCAAAATCCCGACTTCATAAGGTTTCTGTACGGTTGCAGTGGTAATCAAATCCGTCCGCACCTTTTTTATTTGCCGTAATTACCGCTCTATTTCAGGAATTTGTCTATTGCATCTTCAAGCTCTGTTATGGCATTGGTGTTTCCCGTTTTCACGGCATCTACTATACAGTTTTCCAGATGATCCTTTATTATGACCCTGCTTACGGAACGAACAGCGGAATCAACAGCGGAAAGCTGTATAAGGACATCGCTGCAGTCCCTGCCGCTTTCGACCATTTTCTTAACAGACTCAAGATGTCCTATTATTTTCGACAGCCTGTTGAGCACGGCTTTTGTATGCTTGTGGCTGTGATAGTGCTCAGAGCCGTCCGGCATAATGTGCTTATGTATACCTTCCAAAATAAATCCCTCCCAAAGCATTTTTGCAATAATACAAAAAGACCTGCTTAAAAAGCAAGTCTTTTATTCATCGGGGCGACAAGATTTGAACTTGCGACCTCCTGAACCCCATTCAGGCGCGCTACCAAGCTACGCTACGCCCCGTTGTTAAAAATCAACCATATACTATTATACAGCATATTCCCGATTTGTCAAGTACAAAAATTATTTTTTTAAATCCGCCATATTCTGTGCGCATATGGGTAGGGCGAGATCGTTTTTCTCCATAATTTCCCTGTCAAGGAGTATGTCCTGCGCTCTGCCTTGTGCGGTTATGGTGCCTTTGTTCATAATAATTACTCTTTCGCATATTTCAAGAGCCATATCGAGGTCGTGGGTAGCTATTATCTTGGTAATGTCAAGGGAACGTATAATATTTATAATATTTGCCCTGTTTTTGGGGTCAAGCCCCACAGTAGGTTCGTCAAGCAGTATGCACTCAGGCTCCATAACAAGCACACCGGCAAGGGAAACAAGCTTTTTTTCTCCTCCCGACATTCTGTGTGTATATTTGTTTTTAAGCTTGTCTATGCCCAATGCGCCGAATATGCGGTCTGCTCTTGCGTGTATTTCATCGGCTGTCAGCGACATACTCTCAAGCCCGAAGCATACGTCCTCATAGGCGGTGGGCATAAACAGCTGGGCATCAAAATCCTGAAATACATACCCCAGCTTTTTTCTTATTTCCTTTATGCTTTTTCTGCCAAGAGCCGTGCCGTCTATACTTACGCTGCCCGAAAAGCCCCTGTTAAGCCCTGTAAATATCTGCATAAGAGTAGATTTTCCTGCGCCGTTTGCCCCTAAAATACCTACACATTCTCCCTTTTCTATATTCAATGCAATATTGTTTATAACCTGCCCGTCATCATATGAAAAGCATAGGTTTTCACAGCTTATATATGCCATTTCATCTCCCCCGGAATCTGAAAAATAAAATCATAGTCACAAATATAAATATGTATAAAAAATCCCGCCACGACATTTTTTTGCATACAGTCCCTGAGCCAAAGCCCCGAAGCTGCATAGAGCCGTAAATTCTGTCAGCCTTTTCGGAAACCCTCAAAAAAAACAATCCCAAAACCGAACCTGCCGCCTTAAGACTTATTCCCGATTCTCCCCGTCTGAGAGTATATGCTTTCATTATGGCAGAGCTTTCCTCAAGCATAAGAATAATATATCTGTAAAGCAGAGATAAAATCCACCCGAAAATCCTGAGATGCCTGTGGGCCATAAGCTTTCTTGAAAACGGATAAAAGCCCGTTGTGCATATAAACAGATACACCGCCGTGACTGTCAGTATGCCTCTTAAAAAAATGCTTATAAATGTAACAACGCCGCCGCACAGATATATGCCGGCGCCAACCTCAACAACAGTCCTGTCGGAAATAACATTGCCTATGCCAATCAGAATTACAAAGGGCATGACCGCCAATATTCTTGGGACTGAGCTTCGGAATGGTATTTCCCCCAGTATAAATATAACAATGTTGTAGAACACAAGGGGAATAAGAGCCAATGGAGCATATATGTCCGTTGAAACAACAGCCGCAGTATATACGGCGGTCACTATGAATTTTGCAAAGGCATCGGCATTATGTATAACGGTGTTTTTTGCCGAAAGCCTTTCCGTTCTGTTTATCTCAGTTATAATCTTTTCCTGAATCGTCATGCCTTGCGCCCCTTCTGAAAAGTCTGAAAACACAGCAGAACCCCACAAGGAGAACTCCCACAGCCACCGAGCCGACTATTCCGCTGAACCGTGTGCCCGCATTTTCACTTTCAAACGAATCCACACTGTATCCGTCAAAAATAGCCGTCCTGTCAATCACCTGATGGGATATGCCCTGTTCCTCGTCAAGCTCTGTATTTTCTCCGGCTGTGTTGTATATAGACCACTCCAGCCCATCGGGACGTGACGATGCAAGAACCGACAGCCCTCCGCCCACAAACAAAGCCGCCGCCGCAAATATAACGGCAAGCCTTCTGAGAGATATCCCCTCAGACTGCCCCTCCGCTATAAGTCCCGGTTTTACGGAATATACAAATATAAGCACACAGGCGGTAATAATGCCCTCAACAATGCCTATGGCAAGGTGAATGGGCTGCATAAGGGATAAAAATACAAGGGGAGAAAGCCATGTAACTCCCGACATCACGGTTTCCAGAACAACGCTGAATGCACCGAGCTGCAAACTCAGCACGCACCCAATAAGAGAACCGCAGACTATCCTGCCTTTTGTGGTCTTTTTGCCCACAATAGGTCTGAACACACATAAATAACCGAAAAAACAGGCATAAAACGCCATATTCCACACATTACACCCATACGCCATAAGTCCGCCGTCAGCAAACAGAAGGCACTGCACCAAAAGTACAGCCATCATTGTAATAAAAGCCTCACAGGGACCAAGGAGCGCCGCAAGCATAAGTCCGCCGCATAAATGTCCGCTTGAGCCTGTGCCGGGTATTGCAAAATTAATCATCTGTCCCGCAAAAACAAAAGCACCCATCACCCCCATAAGAGGTATTCTGCTGTCGTCCCCTTTCCGTTTGATACGGTATACACTGTAAGCACCCACTCCAAGGGACGCAGCTCCCACAACCCCTGCAACATAAGGCGAAACAAGAGCATCAGCCATATGCATAAAATCTCCTCCTTTCCTATACTACAACAATTATAATTTTTTTTCACCTCTCCCACAAGCCCCCAAGGGGGTCTGAAATCATTATTTTTCATTACATTTTGTTTAATTCTTAATGATTGCCGACCGGTCTGCGGGGTCGCAGGGGGCGAGGGGCGGAGGGGGAAAAGGAGCGGCGCAGCCGCTCCTTTTCCCCCTCCGCCCCTCGCCCCCTGCGACCCCTTGCTTTAAAACCGTCTGTGACGGTTTTAAAGCAAGGGGTGAAACTATTATTTCAGTTATGTTACAAATTTATTAAAAATTGAAATTATAAAGCACAGACATAAAAAAATTTGATATAATTGTTGTGTATTGGCAATAGAATGTTTAAAATGTCTTTTTCGCCTATAAGCGAAAAAGACAGGTGTTAAGGAGAAAAAGATATGAAAATCATAAGGACATTAATTATATTGACATTATTTATAAATATAGCTGTTATGACAGCTTCTGCGGCAAATAAATATGTGAATATGACACTGAAATATGACGGGTCTTCCCATAATTATATAGCCGAGGAGGTTTTTCTGAACGTAAACGGACAATCACTGAACGAGCTTACTATGCCGCCGGTTATTCTCAACGATTATACACTTGTGCCTGCAAGAGAGGTTTTTGAAAAGGTCGGTGCAGTTGTATCGTGGAACAGTGACAGAGAAGAGGTTTACGTTGCAAAAGGGAACAATCTTCTAGTGCTGAAAATAAATTCCACAGAAGCATATTATAACAATAAGACTGTGAAGATGGAAATTCCTGCCAAGCTTATAAATTCAAAAACCATGATACCCGTCCGTTTTGTTTCCGAAACAATGGGTTATAATGTAGGTTGGGATAAGCCTACAAGGACGGTTTTGATAAGCGAAGATGAAATTATAACTCACGCTGAAGAAACAACCGAAACGGCTGTACAGACCCCTGTTCAGACAACACAGGCTCCACAGGTTCAGGCTCAGCCTGTTCAGGAGGATTATAATGTAATAACCATTTCAAAGGACAGTTCGGCACTTCCCTCTGACCTTATTCCTCTTTCCGATGCGGATTTTGGCGAATGCAGAATAACAGAACTGTTGGCTTCGGCGGAAAATAATTATCTGAGGATAAAGGCAGACTCCGAAATAGGCAGTGTGGAAAAAGGAAGCGTTTCTGACGGAAGAGTCTATTTTGACATATATAATGCAAAATCGTCCTTGGGGCGTGTGAAAGCAAGCTATCCTCTGCCTGTGTTCAGCGAGGTAAGGGTAGGCGAAAGAAACGAAAACGGAAAAAATATAACAAGAATAGCCATAGATACAAAGGACAGCAGTATGCAGTGCAAGCTCAGTTCTGACAGGCGCAGCATATATATTTACTTCCCGACTGCCGTTATAAAGGACTATAAGCTTGTGAGCAATGCCTCCGATGATACCTTTACCGTTACGGGAGAAGCCCTCGCCGTGCCGAATGTGCAGAAGGCTGACAAGACGCTCACCGTTACATTTGCAAACACAAGGCTCGATGCTGCTGAGCAGACACTGAAGAGAAACGGATATCTGACCGATACGGCGGATATATCATATTCCGGAAACAATACTGTGATTACATTTAAGCTTAAGGACGAGGCTGAATATAAAACCGATGTTTCCTCCTCCAAGGTGTCAGTGGTAATTTACGATAAGGGTTATAAAAATATATCGGCAAACGTGCAGAACGATACCTTGACTCTCAAAAAGAACGGAGCCAAAATAAATATCAGTTCCATACTTACAGTAGATGATTTTGAAAACAAAAAATATACCATAAGTCTGCCGGGAAACTATACAAGCGTATTTGGTATAGGTGAAATACCCTTTGACGGCTCGGAAAGAATAAGCTCCGTAAATGTTGCTTACGAGGACGGAAACACAGTTCTTGTATTCAATGAAAAAACACTCTGTGAGTTTGATATTACGGAGGACAGCAGTAATATATATATTAAATGCGTGAATATACATGACGTATATGACAAAATCCTTGTAATAGACGCAGGTCATGGCGGCAGCGACCAGGGAGCGGCAGGAAACGGACTTATTGAGAAAAATCTCACTCTCGATATTGTGCTTAAGCTTAAGGCGCTTTTCGATAGAAACAGCAGCTTCAAGGTTTATTATACCAGAACGGGCGATACCTATCCCACACGTGCCGAACGTGCCGCATTGAGTAATTTTGTGGATTGCCCCTTTGTTTCGGTTCATATAAATTCCGTAGCGGGAAACACGGAGGCAAACGGTATAGAGGTATATTGGCAGTATGAGAATACCGATGAAAACGGGCTTACAAGCAAGGCCCTTGCCGACGCAATTTACGATAAGCTTATCGAATATACGGGAGCAACGGAAAGAGGCGTAAAAACGGCTGATTATCAGGTTCTGAGAGAATCGAAAAACCCGGCGACACTTATTGAGGTCGGATTTATAACCAATCCTGCCGAAGCGGCAAAAATGGGCTCAGACAGCTATCAGAGCCTTGTGGCTCAGGCTATATATGATGCCTTAAATGAAATAATGTAAAGGGGAAAGCTATGAAAATTATTTTTGCAACTTCAAACGAAGGAAAGCTTCGTGAAATCAGAGCCGTATTGGGCGATTATTTTGAAATAATTTCAATGAAGGACGCCGGTGTTCGTGCCGAGGCTGAAGAAACGGGGAATACATTTGAGGAGAATGCCGTTATAAAGGCTGTTGAGATAATGGAAAAAACAGGCGAAGTTGTTCTTGCAGATGATTCGGGGCTTGAGATAGACTATATGAATAAAGAACCGGGCATACATTCGGCAAGGTTTATGGGGCATGACACCTCTTACGATATAAAAAACAATGCCATTCTCGAAAGGCTTAAGGGCGTTCCCGATGACAAGCGTACTGCACGTTTTGTGTGCTGTATAGCCGCCGCCATACCTAATGGAGAAAATAAGGAAATACTTACTGCAAGCGCAGCTATGGAGGGCATTATAGGTCACAGCATCGCCGGGAAAAACGGCTTCGGATATGACCCCATATTCTTTTTGCCGGAGTATGGCTGTACTTCAGCTGAAATATCCATGGAGGAAAAAAACAAAATCAGCCACAGGGGAAAGGCTCTTGTTATTATGAAGAAAAAACTGCTTGAAAGGTTTGGCGATAATATATGAAAATTCTTGTTATTTCAGATACCCACGGCAGACCTGAGATGGCTGAAGAGGTTATTACGGATTTTGAAAACGAACTGGACGGCTTCATACATTTAGGGGATTATATTGACGATGCGGTAAGGCTGCACAGGCTTTTTCCAAGGCTTAAACATTGGGCAGTCAAAGGAAATTGCGACTATTGCAGAGGAGCGGAGTATATAATTACCGAAATAGAGGGTCATAGGATATATATGTGCCATGGACACAGGCTCAATGTGAGATATGATGTTTCACGTCTTGTCTATACTGCTCTTGAAAATGAATGCGAAATCGCATTTTACGGACATACCCATTGTCCTGACGCTCTGGATGAGGACGGAGTAAAAATATATAATCCTGGGAGCATAACCCTGCCAAGGCAAAGCAGGACAAAGACCTTTGGCATACTGAACATAAGTGCCGATTCGGCTGAAATGGATATATACGGCATTTTCGGCGATGAATACAGAGTTATTTTATAATCAGAGAAACGCAGTACAGACGAGGCGTTTTTCGGAAAGGCTTGAATATGGATATTATTAAAAAGCTTTGCGATGAGTTTAATATTAAAAAAATACAGGCGGAAAACACGGTAAAGCTCATAGATGAGGGAAACACTATCCCTTTTATTGCCCGTTACAGAAAGGAAATGACAGGGGAGCTTGACGACACGACTATAAGGGCGCTTTTTGAAAGGCTGAGTTATCTCCGCAATCTGGACGACAAACGTGAAACTGTAAGAAAGCTTATATCGGAACAGGGGAACCTTACCGAAGAAATAGAAAAGGCTCTTGACAAGGCGGAAACAATTACTGAAATAGACGATATTTATAGACCCTTCCGTCCCAAGAAAAGAACAAGGGCAACCATAGCAAAGGAAAAGGGGCTTGAAGGTCTTTCGGTCACTATATTGTCGGGGCGTATTGACGGAGATTTACTGTCTGAGGCGGAAAAGTACGTTGATATCGAAAAGGAAGTAAATTCTCCCCAAGAGGCAATAGAGGGAGCAAAGGATATTATTGCCGAGATAATTTCAGACAACGCCGATTACAGAGCCGCAGTAAGGGATATGACCCTTAAGAACGGCGTAATAAATTCTGCCGCCGCAAATAAGGATGAGCAGTCGGTTTATGAAATGTATTACGAATTTTCCGAGCCTGTTCTGAAAATAGCAGGTCATAGAATACTCGCCATAAACAGAGGAGAGAAGGAGGGCTTTTTAAAGGTCGCCATAGAAGCACCTTACGAAAAAGCTATTGAGTATATTGAGAGAAATGTTATTTCCTCTGATAATAAAAAAACAGCGGATATCCTCAGGGAGGCGGTGGCTGACTCATATAAAAGGCTTATAGAGCCTTCCATTGAAAGGGAAGTAAGGAGCATACTGACCGAAAGGGCGGAAAACGGGGCAATAAAGGTTTTTGAAGAAAATCTTCGTCAGCTTCTTCTTCAGCCGCCTATCAAGGACAAAACAGTTATGGCTCTTGACCCCGGTTACAGAACGGGTTGTAAAACCGCTGTTGTTGACGGGACGGGAAAGGTGTTGTCTACGGGCGTTATATATTGCACGAAACCCCATTCCGAAAGCCGCATAGCCGCATCGGCAAAAACGGTCAGAGAGAAAATAGAAAGGTATAATGTTGATATCATAGCCATAGGAAACGGCACTGCATCAAGGGAAACGGAAGCATTTGCGGCGGATATAATAAAGGATATGGGCAGAAAGGATCTGTTCTATACCATTGTAAATGAAGCGGGAGCCTCTGTTTATTCCGCCTCCAAGCTTGGTGCGGAGGAATTTCCGGAGTTTGACGTTGCGCTGCGTTCAGCTGTGTCCCTCGCAAGACGATTGCAGGATCCTCTTGCGGAGCTTGTGAAGATAGATCCTAAAAGTATAGGGGTCGGTCAGTATCAGCACGACATGAATAAAAAGCACCTTGATGACGCCCTTGGCGGTGTCGTGGAAAGCTGTGTTAATAATGTCGGGGTCGACCTCAATACGGCGTCAGCCTCTCTTCTTTCCTATGTCGCAGGCATAAATTCGGCTGTTTCAAAAAATATAATAGCTTACAGAGAGGAAAACGGAAAATTCAGAAACCGCAGGGAACTTCTTAAGGTGAGCAAGCTCGGTCCGAAGGCATATGAGCAGTGCGCAGGCTTTTTAAGAATAACCGACGGCGATGAGGTTCTTGACAATACAGGAGTCCACCCGGAGTCTTATAAGGCGGCAAAGGAGCTTATAAAAAGCATAAAGGCATCTGATGATGATATCAGACATAACAGGATCAAAAATATAGGACGGCTTATAGATTTAAGCAGTATGGCAAAGAGGCTTGGCATAGGCGTGCCTACGCTCAGCGACATTATAGGGGAGCTTGAAAAGCCGGGAAGAGATCCGAGAGATGAAATGCCAAAACCTATACTTAAAAGCGATGTACTTTCTATTGATGATTTAAGCGAGGGTATGGTTTTAAAGGGAACGGTGAGAAATGTAATAGATTTCGGCTGTTTCGTTGATATAGGGGTTCATCAGGACGGTCTTGTGCATATTTCTCAGATATGCAGCAGATATATAAAACATCCTCTCGAAGCAGTAAAGCTGGGAGATATTGTAGATGTAAAGGTTTTGTCGGTAGATAAGCAAAAGGGAAGAATATCTCTTACAATGAAAATTTAATTCGCCGAGCCGTGGGGGCAAACCGAACGGAGGGGCAGCTTTGCTGCCCCTCCGTTCGGTTTGCCCCCACGGCTCGGCGCCGGGCACAGGATATCGCTTGCAGCGATATCCTGTGCCCGGTGTCGGGCGAACAATGTATATTTAAATCCCGGACTGTGCAAAATAATAATGCTGTATTGCTGCTCGGTCTTGGGCGGCATATATTTGGCTTTGCCAAATATATGCCGCCCAAGACCGACCATCGGGGGCAGGGGGAGGGGGCGGCGAAGCCGCCCCCTCCCCCTGCCCCCGATGGTCGGCATTTACATATAATATCGCAAGGCGATATTATATGTAAATGCCGGGCAAGGAGAATGTGGAATATGGATCACAAAAGAATAGCCGAAGAAATAATAAATATTGTTGGCGGCAGAAAAAACATTGTTTCTGTTTCATATTGCGCGTCAAGAGTGACGCTTATTCTTTGGAACAATGACAGATACAGTCATGAGTCAGCGGAAAAGTCAGACTTTATAAAGGGTGTGTTTTTCTCTTCGGGACAGCTTAATATAATCCTCGGAAATGACACGGCGCACAGTGTATATGATGAGCTTGCTGCCATGGGAATTAAGCCTGCCGAAGTCCGGGCACACAGAAAATCAGCAGGAGGCTTATCAAAAATCCGAAGATTTGCCGAGACTGCGGCAGACATATCATCTCCATTTATACCCCTTATGTCAACAGCCGGCATTTTTTTAGGCATAGCCGAGGGACTTGCCGCAGTGTGCCCCGGTATGGGGGATTCAAAAATATCTCAGCTTATACACCTTATATGCCTTGTGCCCTATATTGCCTTTCCGATTCTTTTGTGCATAAGCGGAGCAGAATTATTCGGAACGGCAAAATACATGGGAGCAATTGTGGGGGTGATCACCGTTATACTCTCATATAAGATATTGCCGGATAATTTTGGCTATAAGGACGTCAGGCTGAATATCATACAGGGAATTATAGGAGTATGGCTTATATCACGGATAGATAAGAAGCTGAAACTGCCCGGAGCCGTCCATATGCTTGCCGCCTCATTTCTGGAGCTGCTTGCGGCAGGTATAGCTCTGATTTGCATAACCGAGCCATTATTCCGTTTTATAGAAGCTGAAATGATGAGAATAACAGAATATATTATAAGGCTTCCTCTCGGAACAAGCTCTTTTATTGTTGGTGCTGTCTATACGCCCCTGTCATTGATGGGCTTCAGACATATTTTTTGCATTTCAGAGGCAAATATGCTAAGCTCAACGGGACTTAATACACTTATGCCTGTTATATCGGCGGCAGATATAGCACAGGGGGCGGCGGCTCTTGGCTTTGCCGTTAAAACGAACAGCACATTTTACAGCTTCAGAGCATTTCCTGCGTCTGTTTCCGCTTTTCTGGGCGTACAGGAGCCTGCCGTGCTGGGCGTTAATATAAGATTGCCGTTTGTTTTTGCGTCAGGCATTATAGGCGGCGCTGTGGGCGGTTTTGTGTCATCGGTTCTCGGAGTTGAAGCCTTGGACTGCAGTGCCGCAGGTATTTTTGGAGTTTTTCTGACCTCGGATTATTATTTTCAATATATAATTGCAATGACGGCGGCTTTTATTACCGCATTTACACTTTCATGGCTTTTTGCCGACAACAGATAAAGGGGCGTTGTGCCGAAAACAGCACAGCGCCCCTTTTGTCTATGTGAAAAAAATTATAATGCCTTGAATGCCTCGTCCAGATCTTCGATTATATCGTCTATGTTTTCGGTGCCTATGGATAATCTTATCGTGTTGGGCTTAATACCCTGATCCAGAAGCTCCTCCTCGGTGCATTGGCTGTGCGTTGTGGTTGCAGGGTGAATTACAAGGGATTTAACGTCTGCAACATTTGCAAGAAGCGAGAAAAGCTCAAGATTGTCTATGAATTTTGTAGCCGTATCTGCTCCGCCCTTTATCTCAAATGTAAATATAGAGCCGCCGCCGTTGGGGAAATATTTTGCGTAAAGTGCTTTCTGTGATTCGTCATTTGTTACTGACGGATGATGAACAGCCTCCACAAGGGGGTGGGAATTCAGATAATCTACCACCTTAAGGGCGTTCTCAATATGCCTTTCTACTCTGAGGGAGAGGGTTTCAAGCCCTTGGAGGAAGAAGAAGGCATGGAAAGGAGAAAGCGTTGCCCCTGTATCTCTCAGAAGTATGGCGCGTATTTTTGTTACGAAAGCGGCAGGTCCCACAGCCTCCACAAAGTTTACACCGTGATAGCTTGGGTTAGGCTCTGTCAGTGAGGGGAATTTGCCGGACGCTTTCCAATCGAATTTGCCGCTGTCTACAATAACTCCGCCCACCGTTGTGCCGTGTCCGCCTATGAATTTTGTCGCCGAATGAACTACTATGTCTGCACCGTATTCAATCGGTCTTACAAGATAGGGCGTTGCAAAGGTGTTGTCTATAACAAGAGGTATTTTATGCTTGTGGGCTATCTCAGCTATTTTTTCAATGTCAACGACATCGGAGTTGGGGTTTCCAAGGGTTTCTATAAATACAGCCTTTGTATTTTCCTTTATGGCACTCTCCACCTCGTCATAATTGAATATGTCAACAAAGGTTGTGGATATACCGTATTGGGGCAGGGTATGCTCAAGGAGGTTAAAGCTGCCGCCGTATATGTTTTTAGCGGAAACAATATGGTCGCCGCTCTGTGCAAGGTTTTCTATTGTATAGGTTATTGCTGCTGCGCCGGAAGCAACACCGAGGGCTGCCACTCCTCCCTCAAGGGCTGCTATTCTCTTTTCAAATACGTCCTGCGTAGGATTCGTAAGTCTGCCGTATATGTTTCCCGCATCTCTCAGTCCGAATCTGTCGGCGGCGTGCTTGCAGTTTCTGAAAACGTATGATGATGTCTGATAAATGGGAACCGCCCTTGAATCCGTAACAGGATCGGGATTTTCCTGTCCTACGTGAAGCTGCAGTGTTTCAAATTTAAAGTTTCTCTGTTCTCTTGTTTTTTTGCTCATTTGTAATTCCTCGCTTTCTTAGTCTGTAAAAAGTGCTGTTGACAGATATCTGTCGCCTGTGTCGGGCAGCAATACAACTATATTTTTGCCCTTGTTTTCATTTCTTCCGGCAAGCTCCAGAGCTGCCCATAAGGCTGCTCCTGCTGAAATACCGACCAGTATGCCCTCGCTTCTGCCGAATGCTCTGCCGATTTTAAAGGCATCGTCATTTTCAACAGCTATAATCTCGTCATATATATCCCTATTCAGAACCTCCGGCACAAAGCCTGCGCCTATTCCCTGAATTTTATGAGCGCCTGCCCTGCCCTGTGAAAGAACCGGCGAGCTTTTCGGCTCAACGGCAACTATCTTCACATTGGGATTTTTGCTTTTCAGATATTCGCCCACACCTGTAAGTGTGCCGCCTGTTCCTACTCCGGCAACAAAAATATCTACCTTTCCGTCCATGTCCTCCCAGATTTCCGGTCCCGTTGTTTTTCTGTGGGTTTCGGGATTGGCAGGATTTTCAAACTGACCGGGTATATATGAATTTTCTATTTCCTTGTTAAGCTCCCTTGCTTTTTCAATTGCGCCTGTCATTCCCTTGGAGCCTTTTGTGAGAACTATTTCCGCTCCGTATGCCTTAAGAAGATTTCTTCTTTCAATGCTCATTGTTTCGGGCATGGTGAGAATTGCCTTATACCCCTTAGCAGTGGCAACTGCGGCTATGCCTATGCCTGTGTTTCCGCTGGTAGGCTCTATTATTGTTGCCCCCGGACCAAGCTTTCCGCTTTTTTCTGCCTCCTCGATCATAGCTGCGGCTATTCTGTCCTTTACACTTCCGGCAGGATTCAGATATTCAAGCTTTGCGTACAAATTATCAACGCCATTGCTCTTTGCGAATCTGCTTATCCTGAGAATGGGAGTTTTTCCTATAAGCTCCGTCATACTGTCATAGACCTTTGCCATAAATATCATCGCCTTTCCTATTATTCCTACTTGTTTAATATGTTATGATGGTATATTACCATATATGACTTCCTTTGTCAATACCTTTTTTTAATTTTTTTTAAAGTGGGTCAGGGTATTTTGGGAGATTGGGGAGAGAAATGAATTGCTTTAAAAGGTATTGATTATAATGCATCAAATAATGTATAATTGAATTGACGACAATAAGTTCTTTTATCCGCCGGAGGCTATATCTCAGACGGAGAATTATAGGAGCGACAGTTTTATTGTCTTAAAGCTGCATTTCCATCGCTGTTGTTGTATTTCCGGAATATTTTATAAAGGAGGACAGGCATATGATTTACGGTGTGGGAACAGACATTGTGAAAACGGAAAGAATAAAGAATGCCAAGGAGGGTTTTTTAAAATTTGCCTTTACTGAAAGAGAGCTTGAAGCACTCAGGGGCAGTAGGGAAAGGCTTGCGGGAAATTTTGCTGCCAAGGAAGCGGTCAGCAAGGCTTTGGGAACAGGCTTTTCGGGGTTCGGGCTTAAGGATATAGAGATATTGCGTGACGAAAGGGGAAAGCCCTATGCGCTGCTCCATGGCGGAGCGTCTGTATATTCACGGCTCAGACTCTGTGTATCTATTTCACATGAATCGGACTACGCTGTTGCATACTGCGTAGCCGAAAAGGAGGACATATGATTGTACTTACAAATGAACAAATGAAAAAAGCGGAAAAATATGGCATTGAGGAACAATATGTTTCTTCTGCGGTTCTTATGGAGAACGCCGCTTTGAATGTTGTTGAATACATTAAAGAAAAATTCAGCGAAAAAACCAGAATAGTCATATTCTGCGGAAAGGGAAACAACGGCGGTGACGGCTATGCCATAGCGAGGGGACTTTTTGCAAGAGGCTTCAAGGTCTGTGCAGTGCCCTGCGGAGATGCCATGAAAGGAAGCCCCGACTGTATGACAAACTACAAAAGCGCACTTGCCTGCGGAGTAACCTTTTCAGAGGACTATATAGACGCCGCCGAGAATGCCGATGTGATAGTGGACGCTATAATAGGCACAGGGCTTTCCGGCGAGCTCAGTGAAAGCGCTGCGGAATGGTGCAGAGCAATAAACAGCTCAGATGCTCATATATTGGCTGTGGACTGTCCCACGGGAATCAATTCCGACACTGCCGAGGTATATGAAAATGCTGTAAAAGCGGACGTAACTTATACCTTCCACTGCCCCAAGCCCGGACTTCTGTTCTTCCCGGCAAGGGAGTATGTGGGCAGGCTTATGGTTGGGTCTATCGGCATTCCCCAAAGAGAAGCCGGTGAGCCTTATCTGCATATGCTCACGAAGTCGGAGGCACGGGCAATGCTGCCCAAGAGAATACCGTCATCACATAAGGGCACATACGGAAAGGTGTTTTCCTTTTCGGGAAGTGACGAGATGACAGGGGCGGCTCTTCTCGGACTGAAAGCGGCTTATCTGTGCGGCGCCGGTCTTGCCATAGGGGTATGCCTTGAAAAGACTGCCGATGTTATACATCTTAACCTTCCCGAAGCAGTGACCAAAATCGTGACAGGCAAAGATGGCTGTCTTACAGAGGACGCATATCTGGGACTTGAAAACATAGCAGATGTAAAAACGGTTCTTACAGGCTCGGGTTTGGGAGTTACCGAGGGGACAAAGGCTTTGGTGGAGGCTTTGGTCAAAAACATAAAAGGCACTCTTGTAATAGATGCGGACGGGCTTAACTGTCTGATGGATTCTCTCGATATATTGAAGGATTCTCCCGCCGATATTGTAATAACGCCCCATATGGGAGAAATGAGCCGCCTTACGGGACTTAACATAGGCTATATAAAGGCGGAGCCTATAAAAACGGCTCTCGCTTTCGCAAAGGAGTACGGCGTTGTGGTTGTTCTGAAGGACGCCTCCACAGTTATAGCATCTCCCACAGGCAAGGCTTATATAAATACAACAGGCTGCTCAGTTATGTCAAAGGGCGGCAGCGGCGACGTGCTTGCGGGACTTATCGCAGGCTTTGCCGCTCAGAACACGGACAGCTTTACCGCCGCCGTATTGGGAACCTTCATAAACGGTCTTTCGGGAGAGCAGGCAGCCGAGTTAAGCGGCAGTCGGGGCGCACTGGCGTCAGACACCGCAGGCTGCATACCCTTTATAATCGATGAGGTCAATGGATTTGCCCCCATATGATTTTGCATATAAACACACTTGCGAGAATTCCGGCGAAATTTGCTATAAGGGCGCCGGGAAGTGTGTAGCGTGTTTTTGTTATTCTGACTGACATAAAATACACGCTCATAGTGTAGAAAACCGTTTCCGTACAGCTCATCATAACGGAAACAAGTCTGCCTATGCCGCTGTCGGGTCCATACTGCTTGAAAAGGTCGAGCAGTATGCCCGTTGAAGCGGAGGACGAAACAAGGCGCATTAAAGTAAGAGGAACCAATTCCGATGGATAGTGTATCAGATCGGTAAGAGGGGAAATTATGCGGCTGAAGATGTCAAGAGCCCCTGATGAGCGGAGAATACCCACCGCCATCATAAGCCCCACAAGAGTCGGCATAATATCAACGGCACAGCTCATTCCGTCCTTTGCCCCTTCTATAAATGTGTCGTAAACCTTTACCCCCTTTGAAATTCCGTAAGAAAGTATTATCACAAACACAAGCGGCAGCATAAGATTTGATATGACAATTAAAATCTGCACTTTCTTCGCCTCATTTCTATGATTTTAATTACGGCTATGCCGGCGGCTGTGGAAACAAATGTCGCAAACAGCCCCGGACCTATGATTTCCGAGGGATTTGCGGAGTTGAAGCTGCTTCTGTAAGCAATTATGTTAACGGAAACAAGCTGAAGTGACGACATATTGAAAACCATAAACATACACATTGCACGGCTTGCCCTGTCCTTTTCGGGGTTGAGCTTCTGAAGCTCCTTCATAGCGAGCAGTCCGGCAGGTGTTGCTGCCCAGCCAAGCCCCAGCACGTTTGCAATTACATTTGCCGCTATGTATTTCATTGCCTTGTGATTTGGCGGAACATCGGGAAACAGAAACCTCAGAAAAGGCTTCAGCTTGTCTGACAGATATTCTGTAAGCCCCGATTTTTCGGCTATTTTCATAAGCCCGGTCCACATTGACAATACGCCGACCATTATAATTATTGTGTTGACGGCTTCCTTTGCCGAATCTATTGCGCCGTTTGTGACCGCTTCCATCTGCCCCGTAAATGCCGCAGTCAGAATACCTATGAAAATCATACCTACCCATAAATAATTGAGCATAATATACAGCCTCCTTTTTACAATTATATTAAGCTTATTACGATTATAGAATGTACATAAAATGTGACATTGCTTTGACAATATAATATATAAATCAGGTAATATCTTCCAGTAATGTTATGTTATGCTAAAAATATCAAATTTTTTCAAAAAAACTATTGACAAAATTTGGCAATAGCTGTATAATGAAATCGTTCCAAAAAATTATTATCTAAAAAGGGGGATTCTTTAATGAAGTCAACTGGAATTGTAAGAAATGTCGACGAACTGGGAAGGATAGTTCTTCCCAAGGAGTTAAGGAAGAATTTGGGAATCGACATTAAAACTCCTATGGAGATTTTCACAGACGGGAGCAGCGTTATACTCCGCAAATATGAGCCGGCAGATATTTTTACGGGCGAAATGGAAAATCTTGTGGAGTTTGAGGGAAAGAAGGTGTCCGTAAATACCATTAAAAAGCTGTGCGAAATAGCAGGCATCAAAGAATTATAAGCTGACGGAGGGTAATAATATGAAGGAAGAAAGAATGTTTATTCTTAATCTGTTGAAAGAAGGCACCATAAACGCTGATGAGACCTGCAGGCTTCTGGCAGCTCTTGGCGGCGAAAAGTCCGAAAATGAGCTGGGCGAAAAGGTAAGCGACTGCGCATCGCAGATAAAGAAGAAGGTTTCCGCAATTGCAGATAATGCCCGTCCAAAGGTAAAAAAATATGCAGAGGCGGTAGGCGAAAAGCTTGACAATATTAAAACTGAATTAAAAAGCAAGAAAAGCTTTACAAAACCGGCAAACGATATTATAATAGATGAAGTGACCGAAAGCGGTCATGAAAACATTATTGTAATAGAACCTTCTGAAAACGATGAGAATTAAGGTGTTAATTTATGAACAACGATAAAGATACGGGGAATGATTCTTCAAAAAACATAGAAAAGCATGACGGCGAACCAAAGGAGTCCAGAAAGGAGCTTGTTATGGCTGAAGTCATTGACTGGGCAAAAACCATTATCTTCGCTGTCATATTGGCATGGTTTATCACAACCTTCATTATTGTGAATGCCAAGATTCCCACAAGCTCTATGGAAAATACTGTAATGAAAGACGACAGGCTTATTGCCTTCAGACTTTCATATCTGTTTAAAGACCCTGAGCGTTTCGATATAGTTGTTTTTAAATTTCCCGATAATGAAAAACAATACTTCATCAAGCGTATAATCGGGCTGCCCGGAGAAAAGGTGGAAATCCGTGATGGCAAGGTTTATATAAACGACTCGGACGAACCTCTTGACGATTCGTTTATCGCCGAGCCTATGATACCTGAGGAAGATATTGTGTACAATGTGCCCGAGGACAGCTATTTTATGCTGGGCGACAACAGAAATAATTCCGCCGACTCAAGAAGGTGGAACAATAAATTCGTGAAGAGGAATAAAATACTGGGAAAAGCAATATTCAAATATTTTCCGGGTATAGAGCTTCTTACGGATAAATAAAAAAGGAGATTTTGTTATGGCTAAACAGGTTACAAAGGATACTGTAATTGCTGATGTTCTGAAAATTGATAAGGGTGCCGTACCCATTCTTATGATGAGCGGTATGCACTGCATAGGCTGCCCATCGGCTCAGGCAGAAACCTTGGAGGAGGCCTGCTTCGTACACGGCATAAACGCCGATGAAGTCGTAAACAGCCTGAATTCATATTTCAGCACACTCGCCTAAAAAAAATTGCCGCCGTTGATCCGGCGGCTTTTTTATGTTTTGGACTGCCTTTTTAAAGTCTGACTTTACTGTCTGATCTCTCAACATCACTCTTTATTCTCGTATAGGCATTCTTTATTAAATTTTCAAGCATTTTGTCATTATGTATACGGGCTGACTCTATATTAATGTACTTATCGTTATACAAAACGGTTTTATACAGGCTCAGACATTTTTCTTTGCCATATCCCGTAGCCGCAATTATAAATTTCTTGTCAAAATTCTCCGTAACGGAAATAAAAAGATTTCTGTTATCTGCCTCCTTGTAATAAAATGATATTTCGGAGTATGTTTCTTCATTCCTTTCCAATTTTTTTACATCTTTAAGCCCCATGGCAGTTATAATATTTTCTATATTTTTTGCTGTAATTATGTCTTTGTTAAGCCCCAGCCTTGTTATCAGGCATATGAAAATATTTAATACTATGCCTACCAGAAGCCCCAGACTCATACCTGAAAACTCTGTTTTCAGAATAGTTATCTTCATTTTTGACAAACCGGTTATCAGAACCGCAGATGTAAGAAGCAGATTTGAAATATTGTTGTAGTCCACACTTCTGTCTATCAGCATTTTCAGACCCGGCACAGCAATGACACCCATCAGCACAAGGCTCATTCCGCCTATTATGGGATCGGGTATTCTTTGTATCATATGCAGAACAGGTCCGCAAAATGAAAGGAGCATAACCAGAATGGAAGAAAGTATAAACTGACCCCTTTTGGAATATGAATTTATTCTCATGACTGCAATATTTTCGGCGTACAGTGTCAGGGGCACTCCGCTGAACAGTGCGGAAGTAATATTGCTTACGGAATTTGCAAAAACCGACCTCGATAAAGTAGGGTTCTCATTTTTGTCATTCAGACTTTCTTTCAGGTTTTCCACCATCATTTTTCTTGCTATATGCTCGCAGAATAGTATAAATGTTGGGGGAATGATCATAATCATATATGACATATGAAATTTCGGGTAATTTCTTATATTAATATCGGGAAAGGATAATTTCCGCATTTCAAAACAATTGGAGATTATTTCGTCAATGCACCATTTTTTATTTATGACCATATATCCTGTATATAATATACATACACATATAAACGAAACAAAAAGAGATGCATTCTTGAACAGCTTTTTCTTCATAAATGACAGACATATAAACAATACTATAAGAGATATTGAAAAGAGGGCGTTCATTCCCAGATGTTCTTCCAACAGACCTGCTCTTTCCACTGCCTGTGGTGAAAGCTCCAAGCCTATCAGTGAAATAACAGGACCCATAACGGCGGCGGGAACAAGTGTTTCGATTATACTATGCGCCTTTTTTTCGTTTATTTTGCAAAGTGTGGATAGTATGATAAGCAAAAAGGCAGAGAATAAATATGTTCCGAAAAGATAGGAGGATATATCGCTTTGTTTCCCCTCGGCAATCAATGTTCTGCATATAGAAACAGTCACGCCTATAAACGCAAAGCTTGACCCCAGAAAAGACGGTGTTCCGCCCTTTGAAATAAGCATAAATATAAGCGTGCCAAGACCTGCCGCAAACAAAACACATGAAACGTCAAAAACAGTCATTTTTGCACCGTTATTTATAATTATAGGCATAAGGATCGTGGAAGGAAGCATAGCTAAAATGTTTTCTATGCCTGCGGATATGCCTCCGTTTTTATAGAAAATAACAAGATTTTTTTTCAGCTTTGTTTTAGTTCTTTTTTTCATCTGTTTTCTCACCCCTTGCTTCATATAAATGAGACAAACTATAACATATATTATACCATAAAATTACAATATGTCAAATATTGTATTCTGAAGGATTGTGTCAAGTTGTTCTGGGAGAATTTATCAGGAAATTAATGAGTTAATACGGGCATAGGATTTCAGAAGCA
>CANQXR010000017.1 GCA_947627855.1 uncultured Clostridia bacterium | reverse complement strand
TTGAACCTACTCTTTTCCTTGACATTCTTTTTGACCCAACGGCTGTTGTCCCTCAAAAGTAAATGCTGTTTCCGTGAAAAATTTCGCCAAAGCCCTTGACAAAGGGTAAAAATTGTTATATAGTTTTATAAGTGCCGTAGACAGCGAGTGTCATAGGACGTAACGTATATCAACTCGCCGAGGGATTATATTCTTTTTGAATATTGCCTTTAAGACTTTATCTCTGCGGTTCTGCCGCAGAGTTTTTCTATAGCACTTACCTTTCGGTTTTTGCAGGTCAGGAAAAACCGACACAAAAAAATATAAGGAGGTGTAACAATGGCAAAGGTCGAACAAAAGCAGGTAGTTGTAAATGAAATCAAGGAAAAGCTTGACAGAGCTACATCAGCCGTACTTGTAAACGCAAGAGGACTTACGGTAGCTCAGGACACAAGCCTCAGAAAGCAGTTAAGAGAAGCAGGCGTTGATTATAAGGTTTACAAAAATACTATGATGAATTTCGCCGTTGAGGGAACACAATTTGAATCCCTTAAGGAATATTTCAGCGGTCCTTCAACACTTGCAATCTGCTATGAGGATCCTACGACTGCCGCTTCTATCATAAAGAAATTTATGAAGGACGCTAAAACCTTGGAATTCAAGGGCGGCGTAATAGACGGCGTAAGCTATGACGCTGAGGGCGTTAAGGTTATTGCGGACATACCGTCAAGAGATGTTCTTCTTTCAAGACTTCTCGGAAGCTTCCAGGCTCCTGTTGCTTCTTTCGCAAGAGTTATCAAGGCTATTGCGGATAAGGACGCAGAGGGAGGCGCTGAAACAGCTGAAGCATAAGTTATTAAAATATAAAAATTATCTTAAATGGAGGAAAATAAAATGGCAAACATTCAGGAAATTATCGATGCTGTCAAGGGACTTACCATTCTTGAACTTAACGAACTTGTAAAGGCATGTGAGGAAGAATTTGGCGTTTCTGCATCAGCAGGCGTTGTTGTAGCAGCAGGTCCTGCAGCTGCAGCAGAAGAAGAAAAGACAGAATTCAACGTAGAGCTTACTGAAATCGGTTCAGAGAAGATCAAGGTTATAAAGGTTGTAAGAGAAATCACAGGTCTTGGTCTTAAGGAAGCTAAAGCTGCTGTTGACGGCGCTCCTACTATTCTTAAGGAAGACGTTGCAAAGGAAGAAGCAGAGGCTATCGCTAAGAAGCTCGAAGAGGTTGGCGCAAAGGCTACACTTAAATAATAAAGGCTTTTATTTTTACAAATGGGGCATAGTTATATTCTATGCCCCAATATTTATATCGGGAGAGAAAGCAAATGATAAAACTAAGCTTAGACGACTTTATATATGAGGTCAGGGAGGAGCTTTGCTGTTTTGAGGAAATAGGCGCAAAAGGCGCAGATGAGTGGGAGAAGGGCTTCAGAGAATGGATAAGCCGGAAGCGCTCTGCCCCGAAGGAAATCTCCCTTGACGATGAAAGCGTTATATTTGAAATAGCCGATGAATATATAGAAGCGGCGGAACAGAAAAATACGGAATCCTATTGGAAAAACTTCAGCTTATAGAAAGGCGGTAATTATATGTACAGTTTAGATTTAGTAAAGGCATTTGACCCCGAAATAGCAGATGCAATTATGAATGAGCTTACACGCCAAAGACAGAACATAGAGCTTATAGCCTCCGAGAACATTGTTTCCAAAGAGGTTATGGCGGCAATGGGCACGCCCCTCACAAACAAATATGCCGAGGGACTTCCCGGAAAAAGATATTACGGCGGCTGTCAGTGTGTGGACATAGCCGAAAACATTGCAATAGAGCGTGCCTGCAGGCTTTTCGGAGCAGACCATGCAAATGTTCAGCCCCATTCCGGCGCACAGGCAAATTTTGCTGTTTTCTTCGCTTTAATGAAGCCCGGTGACACATTTATGGGTATGAATCTTGCCCACGGCGGACATCTTTCTCACGGCTCGCCTGTAAATGTATCGGGAAGGGATTATAAAATGGTGCCTTACGGTGTTTCCGAGGAAACAGGCTGCATAGACTATGACGAGGTAGAAAGAATAGCAAAGGAGTGCCGCCCCAAAATGATAATTGCGGGGGCTTCGGCATATTCAAGAATAATAGATTTCAAGCGTTTCAGAGAAATATGTGACGAGGTCGGCGCATACTTTATGGTAGATATGGCGCATATAGCAGGGCTTGTTGCAGGCGGAGTTCACCCCAGCCCAGTACCCTACGCCGACATAGTGACAACAACAACGCACAAAACATTGAGAGGCCCCAGAGGAGGACTCATACTCTGCAAGGAAGAATTCGCAAAGGCAATAGACAAGGCTGTATTCCCCGGTGTACAGGGCGGACCGCTTATGCACACGATTTCAGCCAAGGCGGTATGCTTCAAGGAAGCTCTTGACGACAGCTTCAGGACATATGCAAAGCAGGTAGTAAGCAATGCAAAGGCTCTTGCGGACAGACTTGTTGAAAACGGACTTTCAATAGTATCCGGCGGAACAGACAACCATCTTATGCTCGTTGACCTTCGTCCCGTAGGACTTACGGGCAAGACTGCCGAAAAATATCTTGACGACATAAGAATAACGGCAAACAAAAACGGCATACCCTTCGACCCCGAAAAGCCTTTCGTAACAAGCGGACTTCGTCTTGGTTCTCCTGCCGTAACGACAAGAGGCTTCAAAGAAGAGGACATGGTTGAGGTTGCTGACATAATCACAATGGTTCTTAACGACTATGAGGGCAAAAAGGCAGAGGGAGCCGAAAGAGTAAAGGCTCTTACAGACAAATTCCCTCTCTATGAATAATCCGACAAACTGCGTTATAACCTGATAATAAGGGGTTGCGCCGCAAATCAAACCGCCGCAGGCGGTTTGATTTGCGGCCCCGCGGGTCGGGGGCAAAGGAAGAACCGGCAGAACAAAACAGTGCAGGGCTCCGCAGAGCCCTGCACTGTTTTGTTCTGCCGGTTCTTCCTTTGCCCCCGAGCAGCCCCGCAGTCGTGTCGGCTGCGGGTTTAAAAAAATCATTTCTGTCTTTTTTCGATTTCGGCATATATTTCGTCCCAAGTCACATCTCTCTCGACAAGAAGAACGCTGAGATGGTACATAAGATCCGCCACCTCGTAAATAAGCTCTCCTTTGTCAGGATTTTTGGCGGCTATAATAACCTCTGCATTTTCTTCTCCTACCTTTTTGAGTATCTTATCTATTCCCTTATCAAAAAGATAATTGGTGTAAGAGCCTTCCTTAGGATTTGCTCTTCTGTCTGATATTGTCTGATAATCTTCTTTTAATACATCTCTCATGATATTATTCCTTTCCTTGATTAATTTATATAAGCCTGCGATAAAAGCAGGTTCTGTTTCCCGTATGGCAGGCGGTGCCTATCTGCTCTATTTTAAGCAGCAGCGTATCTGCATCGCAGTCATAATATATTTCCTTTATGTACTGAAAATGTCCGCTTGTTTCGCCCTTGAGCCACTGGCACTTTCTTGAACGGCTGTAATAATGCGCCTTTCCTGTTTCAAGCGTTCTTTTTACAGCCTCTTCGTTCATATAAGCGAGCATAAGAACCTCGCCTGTTTTGTAGTCCTGCGCTATGGCAGGGACAAGCCCCTGTTCATTATATCTGATATCAACATCCATAACATCATCTCCGAATCATTCAAGTCTTACGGCAACTCCACGTTTATCAAGATATTTTTTAAGCTCAAGAATATCCATCTCCCGGTAGTGGAAAAGCGATGCCGCCAAAGCTGCTTCGGCTCCGCCCTCGGTCAGTGCATCATAGAAATGCTCCATAGTACCTGCACCCCCTGAGGCAATAACGGGTATTCCCACAGCCGATGAAACAGCCCTTGTAAGCTCTATGTCATAGCCTGATTTTGTACCGTCACAGTCCATACTTGTAAGAAGTATTTCTCCTGCGCCAAGCTTTTCAACGCAGACTGCCCATTCCAAAGCGTCCTTTCCCGTATTTACTCTGCCGCCGTTTAAATATACATCAAAACCGCCGCCGCTGCGTCTTTTGGCATCTATCGCCACAACTACGCACTGGCTGCCGAATTTAAGAGCCGCCTCCGTAATAAGTTCCGGACGTCTGAGCGCTGCGGAATTAACGGAAATTTTGTCGGCGCCTGCGGAAAGTATTGCTCTGAAATCATCTATTGTCCTTATGCCGCCGCCTACGGTAAGGGGTATGAAAACCTGCTCCGCTGTTCTTGAAACCACGTCAAGCATTATGCTTCTTGCATCTGACGAAGCCGTTATATCAAGAAAAACTATTTCGTCAGCAAGGCTTTTGTTATACATTGCGGCGACCTCCACGGGATCTCCCGCATCTCTGAGATTTACAAAATTTACGCCCTTAACGACCCGTCCATTGTTTACATCAAGACAGGGTATTATTCTTTTGGTAAGCATTTTCCCTTACTCCTTAAATAAATCTATAACACGCTTCAGATCAAGACTGCCGTTGTAAAGCGCCTTTCCTATAATGACTCCATAGGCGTTTATGCCGTTTATCTTTTCTATATCTCTCAGGGCGGAAACGCCTCCGGAGGCTATCACATTCAGACCTGTTTTGCAGATAAGGTCATAGGTTGATTCTATGTTTGGTCCGCTCATCATGCCGTCCTTTGAAATATCTGTGTATATTATGGTTTTAACGCCTATCTCCTTCATATTGAGGGCAAGCTCTGCCGCAGTGACCTCCGAAACCTCTTTCCAGCCCGAAACAGCCGCCTTGCCGTCCTTTGCATCTATGCCAACGGCTATTTTGTCGCCGAATTCTTTTACGGCATGAGCCACAAGTCCGGGATTTTTTACTGCGGCAGTACCTATTATTATTCTGTCTGCGCCGGCTTCAACACGGCGTGCAATATCCTCAAGGGTTCTCACGCCGCCGCCTGTCTGAAGAAATACATCAAACTCCGACTTTATATCCTTTATTATGTCTATTACATAGGATCTGCCGTATCTCGCTCCATCCAGATCTACTATGTGCAGATTTGAAGCTCCGCACTCAACGAATTTTTTTGCCGCTTCTGCGGGATTTTCGTTAAAAACCGTTGATTTGCTGTAATCTCCCTGCAAAAGTCTTACGGCTTTCCCTCCCAAAACGTCTACGGCAGGATAAATCTGCATATGAATCTTTCCTTTCTATGATAATTATTGTGTTCCACGGCAAGCCGAGCAAACCGCCCTTGGCGGTTTGCTCGGCTTGCCGCGGGCGGGGGCGAGGGCGATGGGACTGAGCAAAGCTGCTCCCGCCGGGAGCAGCTTTGCTCAGTCCCATCGCCCTCGCCCCCCGCTGCCCCGCAGTCCGGTCGGCTCTTACTTCAGAGCCGAAAAATTTCTTAATATTTTAAGTCCGCAGTCGCCGCTCTTTTCGGGGTGGAACTGTAAAGCAAATATATTATCGTGCTGTACGGCAACCTGTATCTCCTCGCCGTAAAAGGTCGATGCGGAAACAATGTCTTCTTCGGTTTTCAGATGATATGAATGGACAAAATAAACATACGGCTTTTCGCCAAGTCCCTCAAAAAGCGGTGATCTTTTATACACATTAAGATTGTTCCAGCCTATCTGGGGTATTTTAACCTTTTCGGGAAGCCTTACGATTTCGCCGCCCAGAAGTCCCAAGCCTTTGAATTCGCCGTTTTCATAACTTTTGTCAAATATAAGCTGCATACCAAGACAAATGCCGAGAAAATATTTTCCCTTCTCAACGGCTCTGAAAACAGCTTCGTCAAAGCCGAGATTTTTTATGGTGTTTATTGCGTCCTCGAAAGCGCCTACTCCGGGGAGAACGATTTTATCGCATGGCTCAAGCTCTTCGGGGGTTCCTGCAATAAGTGCATTCTGACCTATATACTCAAAAGCTTTCTGTACGCTTCTTAAATTTCCCATTCCGTAATCTATTATGCCTATCATTATTCCAACATTCCTTTTGTAGAAAGTGTGCCGTCGATCCTTGGGTCGGTGCTGACAGCCATATCGAGAGCCTTGCCGAAGGCTTTGAATATGCCCTCCGCCATATGGTGATTATTGGAGCCGTAAATAACCTTTATATGCAGATTCATACCGCAGTTTGAGGAAAGGGCTCTGAAAAATTCCTCCACATTTTCCGTATCGAACATACCGAGAGAGGGTGTGGTGAATTTCGCATCATATACAAACACCGCTCTTCCGGAAAGATCTATGGCGCAAAGCACAAGTGTTTCGTCCATGGGCACAATGGCATAGCCATATCTTCTTATGCCCTCCTTGCCTCCCAAGGCGCGGCTCAGGCACTTGCCGAAAGCTATGCCCACATCTTCAACGCTGTGGTGGCAGTCTACGTCAAGATCGCCGTCACAGCTTACGTCAAGGTCTATAAAGCCATGCTTTGCAATATGTGTAAGCATATGGTCAAAAAAGCCTATTCCCGTATTTATGTTTGAATTTCCGCACCCGTCCAGATCAAGGGTCATATCTATTTTGGTTTCGTATGTGTTCCGTTTAATGCTTCCCGTTCTTTTCAATGCTCATGCCCTCCATGGGTTCATTTCTTTTCAAGTCTTACTCTTATGGAGTTTGCGTGTCCCGTAAGTCCTTCCGCATTGGCAAATTTAATAATATCATCGCCCAGTGAAAGGAGAGCCTCTCTTGAAAATGAAATTATGCTTGACTTCTTTATATAATCATCGACAGAAAGTGGTGAGAAGAACCTCGCCGTACCTCCCGTAGGAAGAACATGGTTTGGTCCTGCCATATAATCGCCCAATGGTTCGGGCGAATAGTGACCCAGAAATACAGCTCCTGCATTTTTTATGTGGTTAAGAGCATCAAAAGGCTCTTTTATGCAGACCTCCATATGTTCGGGAGCTATTGCATTGGCAAGCTCATAGGCCTCCTCAAGAGAAGAAACAAGCACGACTGCTCCATAGTCCTCAAAGGATTTATGTATTATTTCCTTTCTTTCAAGGCTTCTTGTCTGCTTGTATATCTGCCCGACAACCTCTCTTGCAAGCTTTTCGGAGGGGGTTATGAGTACGGCGGAGGCAAGCTCGTCATGCTCCGCCTGAGAAATAAGATCCGCCGCCGTAAAAACGGGATCTGCGCTTTCGTCCGCTATCACAAGTATTTCGCTTGGTCCTGCAACGGAGTCTATGTTTACATATCCGTAAACACTTCTTTTTGCAAGGGCGACATAAATATTGCCGGGGCCTACTATTTTGTCAACCCTCGGTATGGTTTTTGTGCCGAAGGCAAGAGCGCCTATTGCCTGTGCTCCTCCGCATTTATATATAACGTCTGCCCCTGCTATATCTGCGGCGACTATTGTATGGGGATTGACACGCCCTTCCTTATTCGCGGGAGTAGTCATAACAACATTCCTTACTCCTGCCACCTTTGCGGGAATTATGTTCATAAGCACACTTGAGGGATAAGCCGCTTTTCCGCCCGGTACATACACGCCCACATTCTCCATGGGTCTTATAAGCTGACCGAGCATTTCCCCTTTTTCGCTTGGCTCAAGCCAGCTGTTCTGCTTTTGCTTGTTGTGGAAATCCGCTATTCTTTCTGCGGCTCTTTCCATAACGGCTATAAGCTCCTTATCGACAGCCTCATATGCCTCGCTTATCTCCTGCACTGAAACTGCTATGTTGTCGGGTGAAGCGCTGAAACCGTCAAATTTCTCGGTATATTTAAAAAGTGCTCTGTCCCCGTTTTTCTTTATGTCGGCAAGTATTCCGTCAACAACTCCCTGAACATTCCCATATTCAAGCTGAGATCTTCCCAGAAGCCTTTTAAGCATAGCTTTTCCGCTTTCTTCTCCATATCTTATGATATCCAACTCTGTTCACCTCCCATTGTCTTCAGTCCTTTTATTATCTCCGTTATTCTGTCATGCTTCATTTTCATGCTTACTCTGTTCACCGCAAGCCTTGCGGATATGGGGCATATTTCTTCAAGAATTTCAAGCCCGTTTGCCCTGAGTGTGGAGCCTGTTTCCACAATATCCACAATAACATCGGCAAGCCCCACAACAGGGGCAAGCTCCACCGAGCCGTTAAGCTTTATAAGCTCCACTGTCTGATGTTTTCTGTTGTAATAATAGTCCCTTGCGATATTGAGATATTTTGTTGCCACCCTTAAATCGTTGGAGTTCAATATATCCCTGCTTTCCGGCTTTCCCGCTACGGCAAACCGGCATTTTCCGAATTCAAGATCCATGACCTGATAAATGTTCCTGTGTTCCTCAAGAAGAGTATCTCTGCCGACTATGCCTATATCCGCTGCGCCATATTCCACATATGTGGGAACGTCCTGCGCCTTGGCAAGGAAAAATCTGCATTTTATATCATCGTTTACGAAAATAAGCCTGCGGCTGTCCTCTTTCATATCGTCACAGCTTATGCCTATTCTGTTTAAAAGCTCCATCGCCTTATCCGCAAGCCTGCCCTTTGCAAGAGCAAAAGTCAAATAATCCATATTGATTCTCCGTTATTCTTCATCGCCTGTAAGCTCGTTTATGTCAACAACTGCCGATTTGTTTTCGCTTATATTATATATTTTTACGTTTTCATCATTTGTAAAGTACAGAACGCCGCCAAAGCCTCTGTCCCTTGCATAATCAAGGGCATCCTCTATTTTTCCGTAGAAGTTTTCTATATTCATACCGCTTTTTCTCAGCTTTATTCCTGCGTCAAGCGCCTTGAATCTGCCGTTTTCGGTATATACCAGAAGAGTATCCGCCTTTTTGCCCGAAAAGGTTATGCCGCTGTTTTTAAGAACAGGTATAAGCTCATTTATTTTAACCGCAAAGCCGACAGCGGAAAAATCCCTGTCGAAGCTTGCCGGAAGTCTGTCATATCTGCCGCCGCTGAGAATGGAATATCCCGTTCCCAATGAATAGCCCCTGAAAATTATGCCTGTATAATATTCAAGCTGAGCCACAATGCCCAGATCAAAGCAAATATACTTCTCAAAGCCTACACCCTTCAGTATTCTGTAAAGCTCTCTCATATATTTAAGGGCATTTCGGGATTTCTTGTTTTTAAATATCTCCTCGGCCCTTACAAGAACCTCTTCACCCCCAAGACAAAGAGGAAGATTTTCAAGAAAATCCTTTATTTCCTTTCGTATGTCGAGCTTTGAGATTATTTCGGAAATCGTTATATAGTCCTTATCAAGAATAGCTTCCTTTATTTTTTTGCTGTCATTTTCCCTGACGCCCGCTTCCTCCAGCGCTCCGTCAATGAATTCGGCGTGCCCTATATCGATTTTGAAATCCTCCACACCTAAATTTTTAAGGCTTGTAACGGCAAGTATCAGAACCTCCGTATCGCCCTCTATACCCCGTACTCCCAGAAGCTCTATGCCTGCCTGACACATCTCTCTCTGTTTGCCTTGGTTTTTTTCGTTATATCTGAACATATTTTCCACATAATAAAATCTGAGAGGCAAATCATCGTCACAATATGCAGCCGCCGTCATACGGCATATTGCCGGTGTCATATCGGCTCTGAGCACAAGCAAATCGCCCTCCCGTGACAAAAACTTGAATTCCTCCTCAGTGGAAACCGAACCTATGTCCGTAAACACTTCCTCATATTCAAGTGTAGGTGTATTCACCCTCTTATATCCGCCGCTTATAAAAACAGTTTCTATAATTTTTTCTATCGCTCTTTTATAGGCAAATTCCTCAGGTCTGAAATCCTTTACACCCTCGGGTGTATGAAGCCTTTTTTTAATCATAACACAAGTCCCCTTTTACTTTTATGTAGTAAAGCGGTAAATTATTAAATAATTATATTCCCATTTTATACATTTGTCAATTATTTTCATATTGCATTTCATGTGAATATGGTTTTGTAATATACTGCCGGATAACAATTATAGAATATTCATGTTCTGTTTTATGTTACAATTATATTTCAGAGCCGGATTCGGGGGTGATTTTCCGCAAATAACTGCCGGAGATTATGGGGCAAAGCGGTCAGGACAGAGGTTTTTTTATAAAATATAATAGCTTTTTTAAATTTTCTCTTTTCTTTTTTGGAATTTTGTTATAAAATAGATTATAGGTATGAATAATTTGAACAAAGGGAGTGAAGGTATTGATTTCAAATCAGATTTTACAGACAACCATAGACGGATTAAAAAATATAACAAGACGTGAAATATATGTTCTTGAAAGAGAGGGCAAGGTAATTGCTTCTACGGAAGAGGGGGGACAGAACAGTGTAATAGAAAATATTGAGCTGTTTGTGGATTCTCCTGCGGAAAATCAGCTTGTGGCAGGCTTTCAGTATTTCAAGGTTTTCGACAACGGAAGTATTGAGTACATCGTGCTTGTCAAGGGTGAGGACGAGGAAACCTTCAGAATAGGAAAAATGGCTGCTTTCCAGATCCAGAGCCTGCTTGTGGCTTATAAGGAGCGCTATGACAAGGACAATTTCATTAAAAATCTTCTTCTTGACAATATGCTTCTTGTTGACATATACTCAAGAGCCAAGAAGCTTCATATTGAAAATGCTGTCAGAAGAATAGTATATCTCATAGAAACGGAGCTTGACAAGGAGCTTAACACCGTTGAGATAGTAAGGAACATATTCCCGGCAAAGACTAAGGATTTCGTTACGGCCGTAGATGAAAAAAGCATAATCCTCGTCAAGGAGCTTAAGGAAAAGGACGGCAGGGCGGAAATAGAAAATGTTGCGAAAACCATATATGATACCCTTACCGCTGAAGCCATGAGCAACGTATATGTGGCTGTGGGTACGGAGGTAAAGGATCTCAAGAATGTTTCCGCATCTTATAAAGAAGCAAAAATGGCTCTTGAGGTGGGACGTATATTTGAAGAGTCAAACCATATAGTCAACTATGAGCAGCTTGGCATCGGCAGACTTATATATCAGCTTCCCACGCCCCTTTGCAGAATGTTTATAAGCGAGGTTCTTCATGGGCTTACTATGGATCAGTTTGACGAAGAAACACTTACTACCGTAAACAAGTTCTTTGAAAACAATCTGAACGTATCGGAAACATCACGTCAGCTCTATATTCACAGGAATACCCTTGTGTACAGGCTTGACAAGCTTCTTAAAATGACGGGGCTTGACCTGAGAAACTTTGATGATGCTATTATTTTCAAAATAATGCTCATGGTTTCCAAATATATGAATTATAAGGACAGCCTCAGATATTAAAATTAATAATATTTAATACTTTTATAAGTATATATTAACATTAAAAAGGTATATTTTTCTATTATATGCCGATTCGTTTCCTAAAAACAGGGAAATGCAATTTTTATCAAAGGAATGAAATGTTTTGAGCAGTGTAATTAAAATAGAAAATGTAACAAAAATATATGAAAACGGCGCTCTCGGACTTAAGGACTTTTCCCTTGACATAGAAAAGGGTGAATTTGTATTTATCGTAGGTCAGTCCGGCTCAGGCAAATCTACGTTTATGAGAATACTGCTGAAGGAGATAGAGCCGACCACAGGCGATGTTTTTATAGATAACACGGAGCTTTCTCTTCTGAAAAGAAAGAAAGTGCCTTATCTTCGCAGAAAGCTCGGCTGTGTATTTCAGGATTTCAGGCTGCTGCCGTCAAAAACGGTTTATGAAAATGTTGCTTTCGCCATGCAGGTGGTCGAATCATCAAACCGCAATATAAGAAGATCCGTTCCGCAGGTTCTTTCTCTTGTGGGACTTCACAAAAAGGCAAAATCCTATCCCGATCAGCTTTCCGGCGGCGAAAAGCAGAGGGTGGCAATTGCAAGGGCTATTATAAACAAGCCCCCCATTCTTTTGGCGGACGAGCCTACGGGAAACCTTGATCCCGATACGGCGTGGGAAATTATGGAGCTTCTTAAGGAAATCAACTCAAGAGGCACAACGGTCGTTATGGCTACTCACGCAAAGGACATAGTAAACAAAATGAGAAAGCGCGTTGTTCATATTGAAAACGGCGTACTCATAAGCGATGTTGCGGAAGGCGGTTATGACGATGAGGTTTAGGACTTTAAAATATCACTTCGGACAGGGCGTAAGGGGCATGGTGAAAAACGGCTTTATGTCACTTGCGGCTATCGCCACTGTTATAGCCTGTTCCTTTATACTTATACTTTCTCTCTGCGTATGTATGAATATCGACTACATACTCAAGCAGTTTGAGGAAAATATAGGCATAACAGTGTTTTTGGGACCTGACGTTGATGAAAAGATGACTGATGAAATAGGGGAAAGAATAAGGAATATAGACCATGTGACGGAGGCTGTGTACAAGTCGGCTGACGACAATCTGACAAGCGCCATAGATTCGTGGGAGAATGCCTCTATTCTTGAGGGACTGAGAGAGGACAACCCTCTTCCCGCATCATTTGAAATAAAGCTTGAGGGAGCAAAGTATCAGGACAGTGTTGTCGCTGAGCTTGAGGCGCTTCAGCTTTCCGTGGAGTCGGAGCTTAATGCGGAGCCTGACAATACGGAGAGAATATATCTTGATAATAACGGAAACCGCATTTCAAAGGAACAGGCGGAAAGTCTGGGAATTGTAGGTTCGGAGGAAACCACGGCGGAAAAGGGCGGCGACACGGCTACGGAGGTAATTACGGCGGCAGCAAAGGCTGATGCGGCAGTTCCTGCACAGAACAGTCAGGCGGAAGCGGAGCCTGCTCCACCGCCGGAAATAACACAGCAGAATGCTCAGCCGGCAGCGCAGACACAGCCGGCGGCACAGACACCTGATCAGACGCAGACACCTGCTCAGACACAGACACCTGCTCAGACACAGACACCTGCTCAGACACCTGCACAGAATACACAGCAGACTACCGTGCAGACGGATCCCAATGCGGAGGCTGTTATGCCGGAGGATTCGGCGGAGGGTGCAACATATTCTTCGGCTCCCTCGGAGGATCTTATGAATACTATCATGAGCGCTGTGAATGCTACGGCAGGCGGCGGAGGATATTATATTCCCGCTTCTTCCACAACTGACGGCGGAGTTGCGGGGACGGATCTGTATGATGCAAAGCTTTATGGCTCTGATGAATATGAATACAAGGGAATAGAGAAAATCCGTCATGCAACGGAAGAGTCGCATATGCTTGTGAGAATAAATACCGCTGTAAGAATATTCAGTATTATTATAATGATAATACTTTGCATTATATCCGTTTCGATAATTATGAATACCATCAGACTTACGGTGGTAATCAGAAAAAACGAGATAAATATAATGAAGTATGTAGGTGCAACGGACTGGTTTATCAGGTGGCCGTTTATAATAGAGGGTATGCTTATGGGCTTTATAGGCTCTTTCATATCAACTGTCATATGCTTTTTCGGATACAGCGAATGTCTGCATCTGCTGTCTGAAAAGCTGCCTGTTATTTCAAATATAGCCAAGTTTATAGGCGCATTTGAAATATTTGCGTATATAGCGCCTATTGCTTTGCTTTTCGGAGTTCTTCTGGGCATAATAGGCTCGGTAAGCTCTATCAGAAAATACTTAAGAGTATAATCGGGAAGTGAGATAAGAATGAAAAAGAGAATAATTACCATAGCTCTCGCAGTGGTTTTTGCGGCATTCGGTGTAAGTACAAGCTTTGCGGATAATATAGCGGATTATAAGCAGGAGCTTAAGCAAAACCAACAGCAGATAGGGCAGGTTCAGCAACAGCTTGACAAAACCACAAATCAGAAAGCAACCGCAAAGGAAGAGGTTGAAAAACTGGATAAGGAGCTTAACAAGGTCAACACGGAATATGAAAGACTGACCAAGGAGCTTGCCGACACCAATGCGCAGCTTGAAGCGGCGACAAAGGAGCTTGAGGAGGCAAAAGCCAAAAGAGAGGTTCAGTATGAAACACTTAAGGAAAGAATAAAGGTTATGTATGAGGAGGGCGACATAGGCTATCTTGAGGTTTTGCTTAACGCCAATGACTTCAGCGATTATCTTAACCGTATGGAGTATATAAACCGCATAATGGACTATGACAACAACCTTCTTGCCGATTTTCAGGCTCTCGAACAGCTTATAAACGACAAGGTAGTGGAAATTGACAAATGCAAACAACAGCTTGAAACACTTGCCTCCGAGCAGGCAGCCAAGAAAAGCGAGCTTGACGGCAAGGTGGCTGAAAAGCTTGATCTGATTTCAAAGCTCAGCAAGGACGAGGCTTCATATAATCAACAGCTGTCGGATCTTGAAGAGGACAACGCACAGATAGAGGCTCTGATCCAAAAGGCTGAAAAGGAAGCGGCAGCAGCAAAAGCAGCGGCACAGGCAGCTTCGGCAAATGCAGCGGCGGCGTCATATTCAAGCTCCAATAAGATATACAGCTATGGCGGAGGAAGATTCCTCTGGCCTGTTCCCGCATATGTCGGCTCTATAAACGATGTATACGGCTATCGTTCAAGCCCTATTTCGGGCAAGGGCGAATTCCATTCGGGACTGGATATGAAAGCTCCCTACGGAACGGATATAGTTGCAGCCGATAACGGAACGGTAATTTATGCAGCGCCGAGAAACGGCTATGGCAACTGTGTTATAATTGATCACGGAGGCGGTTTTTCAACTCTCTATGGTCACAATTCCTCCCTTTGCGTAACGGCAGGACAGTCCGTTGTGAGAGGACAGGTTATTGCAAAGGCAGGCGCTACGGGGTATGCAACAGGTCCGCACTGTCACTTTGAGGTGAGAATAGACGGCAAGTATGTGAATCCCAATCCATATCTGTAATTTGTAATCATACATAGGGCGGCTCTTAAAGCCGCCCATTCATTGCGTATATGAAAGGTGTCGCACTATGAATAAAAAATTGCCAATATATATATTAATCGCATATTTTGTATTCGTTGTTATAATACTGGCTGTTCAGCTCACAAGCAAAAGGGTAAACAACTATGTTGCCGTAGACCTTGACGAAAAGCTGAACAATGCCGTAGTTATTTATGAAAAAAGTCCGATTATGCTCAAGCGGCAGAATCAGACATTTATAAACAGCGGCAACACAAGCGAAACCCCGATTATGATAAACGGCGTGAACTATGTTTCACTGGAATGCTGTAAAAACGGCTTTGACGCTGTTATTTCGGATAATGCCGACAAGAATAAGGCCACCGTACAGCTTAACAATTACGCCCTTGTGCTTACGCCGGGCAGCAGGGAGGCTTCTCTTTCGAGTGCTGAGAGGGATAAAAAAATAAAGCTTGAATTTCCGCCCGAAAGAATAGGCGATGAGTGTTATATTGCCATAAGGGATTTCGCCGATATATTTGATTATGAAATATTCTATTATGATGGGCTTATCATACTCAGCAATATGAAGGATATATTCGACCCCGAAGCCGACCTCGAATCTGTTGTCAAGGTGAAGGAGCTTGTGTATAATCTTCCGATTGCGGGAGGCTATGACAATGCCAAAAGCATCTGCGGCAGACAAAGTGATGAGCCTGACACAGAGGAGGAAATTTTCATAACGGACGACAGCCCCAGACTTCAGCTTTGTGAGTATGACGGTGACAACATATATTATATTGACGGCGGAAAAATTATAAAGGCGGACAATATGAACAATATGATAAGCAGCGCAGAGCTTCCGGAGGGGCTTACGGACGCAAAGGCTGAGTCAATAAACGGATATGTCTGTGTGACAGGTGAAATCAACGGCAAAGCAGCGCTTTATATATATGATATGACTGACGGCGGCGGTGTTCTTGCAAGAACGGTAATGACTGACGGAAAGCCGGCAGGACTGGTCTATGACAAGGGATATCTGTATTTTGCGGCTGTTACGGCACTTCCCGAAAACAGTGAAGAAAATGAAACGGACTATATTCCGACAGATTGGCCGGGTATGAGGTATTTCCCGGAAAAGACAGGGGACAAAATTCTCAATATTTGCTCTGTCATGGGCGCTGATATGAGCGGACCTGCCGATATAACAAGCTTTTGCGGAGTAAGCGGAAATGTCAGCATCTGCGGAAGCGGAATTTACATCGCTATGGCTGACGAAAACCAAATCTACAATGACTCCGGCAAGTCTAATACAAATATATACAGATTCGGCTTCAGCGAGGGCAAGAGTGTTTTCGCAGGCAAAATCAGAGTAAGCGGAAATGCGGCATTTGCACTGTCGGACAAGCCTGTATTTTTCACCGAAAACGACAACGGAACATATAACTATTATATGACAGACAGCCGGCTTTCCATCATATGCAGAAGTGAGGGGCTGCGTATAAATGCCGAGGAGGTTTTCGGCGGTGATGAGCGGGTTTTCATAAAGAGCGGCAGCGTTATGAATGTAATGGATATGTACAGCGGCGGACTTCTCGGCGAGTTTTCAATTGCCGACAGCAAACTTTTCCTGTATAACGACACAAGGCTTATAGGATTTTCTCAGCTTCTGCCGCAGGAAAATACTTCGGAAGTCCAAGCGGCTGAAAGCGATATATCTGAGGAAAATGAGGAAACCGCAGCAGACGAGACGGAAACGGCAGCAGTTTATCCCTCGATAAAAATGACAATGTATGATATTGAGAATCCCTCCGATGTCGATATTCTGTCGGAGGACGTTATAGAAAACACAGATCCATCAATGTTTTCTGAACTGAGCCTCAGAATATATGACGATGTGGCTGTTCTGCCTGTCAGAATATGGCAGAATAATGCTTTGTCTGAGGGTTTTTATACCTATACCGTAAACAGTATTTACGGACTTAATTTCAACAGCTCCGATGACTGAATACAGGTTGCCCTTGCCGGTCCTCCCAACCGTCCTTGACGGTTGGATGGGCCGACAGGCCATAGGCGTGGGGGACGAGGAGAAGAGGCAGTGTGAAAGGAGCGAGGGGCAAGGGGGAAAGGGGCGAGCTTGCTCGCCCCTTTCCCCCTTGCCCCTCGCTCCTTTCACACTGCCTCTTCTCCTCGTCCCCCACGCCCCCAGACTGTCCGAAAACTCAATTTTCACAAACAATAATCACCACTTTGTGGATTAAATTTAAAGAATTTTGCACTCAATTCTCCACCTGATAGCTATTATCGCCGGTTAGGTGCGGTGTAAAAAACCACTTTAAGGTTTTATAAGTTGGTTTTCGGACAGTCTGCCCCGCGCCGCAGTCTTGCGGAATCTAAGACTTTTGTTTGTATCCTGCGTTGAAGATGAAAAATTAGAATTGACAAAATTGCACATAAATTGTTGACGAAGTTCCTATAAATATGTTATAATTTATAAGGAAATGTTATATTTATACATTCAGAACGAAAATTTAAGAAAGGAGAAAAAAATAATGGCAGTTGCTTCATTGGTATTAGGTATTTTATCAATTATTAATGCGCTTTTCTTGCCTGCTTTCCCACTTGGTATTGTACTTTCGATCGTAGGTATTGTTCTTGGTGCACTTGGCAAAAAGGTTCCGGAAAAAGCAGGAATGGCAAAAGCAGGTCTTGTTTGTTCCATTATCGGTTTGATTTTATCAATACTTTTCTTTGCACTTTGCGCAGCCTGCATCGGCGGTTTAGCTGCATCGGCATAATATTTTTTCTGATATTTTTTTATGGCTTCTTTTGCTTCTGCAAAAAGAAGTCATTTTATTTAGAGGGAGAATCACATAATGAACGCTTTTTATCTTTTGAATAATATAACTCCATACGGCGTTATGATTGTTGTCGGTATTCTTTTTTCCGGGGCGTACGGATATTTCATGATAAGAAAATACAACATTGACGATACATATTATTGGATATTGTGGGCATACTCCATAGGGTTTGGTTTTTTGGGGGCAAAGCTCCTTTATCTGCTTGTTGACGGGAACATAGATTGGAGCCGTATTTCTGAAAGGGAATATGCCTTCAATGTCATCAGGGGAGGTTTTGTTTTTTACGGCGGTGTTCTTGGCGGAATTCTGGGCTTTGCTTTTGCATGGCTCATACATAGGTGTGATGTAAAGGCATACATTTCGGTATGTATAGGCTGTCTGCCCATAACCCACGCTTTCGGCAGAATAGGCTGTTATTTGGCGGGCTGCTGTTATGGTATACCTTATGACGGACCTTTTGCCGTTGTATATGAGAGCGATATGGGCATAGGCACGCCTGAGGGAATAGGTCTTTTTCCCGTGCAGCTTCTTGAGGCGGTTCTGAATTTATTCATAGCCATTATTATAACAATATTGATTTTTCATTTCGGACGCTCTCTTGTGTCTGTTGCTGCATATGGGCTTATGTACGGTATTGTCAGATTTATTTTGGAATATCTGAGGTATGACAGCGAAAGAGGGTCTTTCCTGTTTTTTTCCACCTCTCAGTGGATAAGCATAGTCGCTGTGGCTGCGTCGGCTATTATGCTGTTTGTCTGTCTGGCGAAAGGCAGGAAGGGCATTGTAAATTGAATAATATAGTGATTGAAAATATAAAAAATATAATGTATAATATAATCGACAAGTATCTTTGACTCTGAGAAACACATATTTGCTTGTTAAAAAGGAGAATATATGAAAAAAGTCGATATTTACACAGACGGAGCCTGTTCGGGCAATCCGGGGAAGGGCGGAGCAGGCGCTGTTCTTATATATAAGGAATTTAAAAAGGAAATGAGCCGAGGCTTTAAACTGACTACAAATAATCGCATGGAAATATATGCTGTTATTATGGCGCTCAAAGCCCTTAAGGAGCCATGTGAAATTATGCTTTACAGCGATTCAAAATATGTTGTGGATGCTGTGAACAAGGGCTGGGTTTACAACTGGAAAGCCAAAAACTGGATGAGGACGGCAAAGGAGAAGGCTCTGAATGTGGATCTTTGGGAGGAGCTGCTGAAGCTTCTTGAATATCACAGTGTGAAGTTCAATTGGGTAAAGGGACACGCCTCTAATTTTTACAACAACAGGTGCGATGAGCTTGCAACCTCCGCAATAAACGGAGATAATCTTGAAACTGACGAAAATTACTGCTGAGGTTTTACGGTATGAGTAAGAGAGTGATAGTCATAGGCGGCGGTGCGGCAGGTATGCTTGCGGCGGGTGTGGCTGCCGGAGAGGGCAAGGACGTACTGCTGGCTGAAAAAAATGAAAAGCTCGGAAAAAAGCTTTATATAACGGGAAAAGGCAGATGCAACCTCACAAATGAATCGGATATTGAAAACCACATCAAAAATGTAATGAGCAATCCTTATTTTATGTATTCCGCTTATTATTCTTTTTTTGTGAATGACATCAAAGAGCTTATAGAAAAAATGGGTACAAGGCTTAAGGTTGAAAGGGGAAACAGGGTTTTTCCTCTTTCCGACAAATCCTCCGACATAATTAAGGCGCTCAGGAGGTTTGATGAGAAAAACGGCGTAAAGGTTCTGCTCAACTGCAAAGTGAACAAATTATTCAAGGAGCAAAACCGAATAAGCGGCATTTCCACTTCTCAGGGCGATTTTACGGCGGATTCCTACATTATAGCCACAGGCGGTCTGTCATATCCGTCCACAGGCTCAACCGGCGATGGATATAATTTTGCGGCATACTGCGGTCACAATGTTACCGAGCTTTATCCTTCACTTGTGGGACTGACTGCGGACGGCTTTTGCAGGAGCCTTTCGGGGCTTAGTCTGAGAAATGTAGGCATAAATGTGTTTGTAGGCAAAAAAAGGGTGTATGAGGATTTTGGCGAGCTTATGTTTACGCATACGGGGGTGAGCGGTCCCGTTATACTTTCCGCAAGCCGTTTTATTACAAAAAGACTTGACGAAAATCCTGAAATATATATAGACTTCAAGCCTGCCCTTACTGAAAAGGAGCTTGACCTGCGGCTTCTGAGGGATTTTGGTGAGAACAAGAACAGGGAAATAAAAAACGCTTTGGACAGGCTGCTTCCGAAGGCGGTCATACCCTTTGTTATAGAGCAGTCCCGTATAGATACCTACAAAAAGGTCAATTCCATAAGCCGTGAAGAAAGGCACGCACTGCTTGAAGCCGTGAAGAAATTCCGCATTAATGTCCGTGGGACGGAGGGCTTCGGTCGCGCCGTTATTACCTGCGGAGGGATCGATGTTAAGGAAATTGACCCCGGCACAATGAGGTCAAAGCTTATGGAAAACCTTTATTTTGCCGGAGAAGTTATAGATGTTGATGCCCTGACGGGCGGATATAATTTGCAGATAGCCTTTTCAACGGGCTTTCTTGCAGGACTAAATTGTTAAGTGAGGAGAGATTATATGTCAACAAGAGCTATCAGAGGAGCTACCACAATAAGCGAAAATTCAAAGACGGCGGTTATGGAGGGGACAGTCGCTCTCCTCAAGGATATGATTGAAAACAACAGGCTTGATATTGACGATATTATAAGCATTATTTTTACCGTTACAAAGGATATTAACGCTGCATTCCCTGCGGCAGCGGCACGGCAGATAGGCATTGTAAACGCCGGACTTCTTGACTTTCCGCAGTTTGAGGTTGCGGACAGCCTTAAAATGTGCATCAGGGCGCTTATGTTTGTGGAGTCGGAGCTTCCTCAGAAGGAAATGAAACACAGCTATCTGAACGGTGCAAGGACTTTGAGAGCAGACCTTATAAAAGAAGAAAAGCACATCGCAGTTGCCCTTGACGGACCTGCCGGCTCAGGTAAAAGCACTATCGCCAAAATGGTGGCAAAGGAGCTTGGATTTACCTATATCGATACGGGAGCCATGTACAGGAGCGTTGCATTTTACTGCATAAGCAGGGACATAGATTATAATGACGAAACAGAGGTATTGAGGGCGTTGAACGATATAAGGCTGTCAATAGTAAATACCAAAAGAAAACAGGTATATCTCCTCAATAATACTGACGTATCTCATCTTATACGCTCTCCCGGAGTTTCCGCCGGCGCTTCGGCTGTCGCCACATACAAGGGTGTAAGAGACAGGCTTGTGGCTATGCAAAGGGAGCTTGCCGGAAAAGCCAATGTAATAATGGACGGACGGGATATAGGCACAAATGTACTTCCCGATGCGCAGATAAAGATATATATGGACGGTGCCGTTGAGGAAAGGGCAAAAAGACGCTTTGAAGAGCTTGAGCTGAGAGGTATTACAACCACCTATGAACACGTTCTTGAGGATATAAAGCAAAGGGATCACAACGACTCAAACCGCAGATATAACCCACTTAGAAAGGCTGAGGACGCCGTACTTCTGGATACTACCATGCTTTCCATAGAGGAAGTAAAGGATTTTATAATAGATAAAATAAAAGACTATATGGAGGAGTGAGCCTATGGAAATTATTCTTGCCAAAACGGCAGGCTTTTGCCCCGGCGTGAAAAGAGCGGTGGAAACTGTGTATGAGAAAATAGGTGAAGGCAGAATGTATACATACGGACCTATTATACACAACAGGATCGTAACCGATGATCTGGAAGAAAAAGGCGTCTTTTCCATATCCTCCCTTGATGAAGCCGAAGAGGGCAGCGAAATTATATTGAGATCTCATGGAGTTGTGCCCGAAGTCTATGACAGAATTAGGGAAAAGGGACTCAGGTTTACCGATCTCACCTGTCCATATGTAAAAAAAATTCATAACATTGTCAGGGATAATTATAACGAGGGAAGGAAAATAATAATTGTGGGAAATCCTACTCATCCGGAGGTCGTGGGAATAAACGGATATTGTGAAAATACCGCAGTTATAGCGGAAAGCAAAGATGACCTTGAAAAAATCGAGTCTGATGGAAAATATTCCCTTGTTGTGCAGACGACATTCAATACGGGAATTTTTGACGAAATGATAAAGTCTTTGCCAAAGGAGCTTGATATAAAAATATTCAATACTATCTGTTCCGCAACGGAAAAACGTCAGAAGGAGGCAGAACAGATAAGCAGGACGGTGGATTATATGATCGTTTTGGGCGACAAAAACAGCTCAAATACACAAAAGCTCTACCAAATAAGCAAAAAAAACTGTGAAAATACATTTTTATTTGAAAAAATTTGCATAAAACAGTTGAAAAGCTTTGAAAAAAATGTTAAAATAGGTATAACAGCAGGAGCGTCTACACCGCCCTGTATAATCGAGGAGGCCATTAAACAATGAGTGATGAAAACAAAACTTTTGAAGAAATGCTTGATGATTTTCCTTCAACCCTGAGAAGCGGTGGAGTTGTTAAGGGAACAGTCATAAGCGTAAATGACAAGGGAGAGGTATTCGTTAATTTAGGATTCAAATACGAAGGAATTATTGATAAAAACGAATTCTCAAGCGACCCGGACGTAAATCCTGCCGATGTGGTTAAAGAAGGCGATGAAATCGAGGTTTACGTTAAGAGGGTAAATGATAATGACGGCATAGTAGAGCTTTCAAAGAAACACTGCGACAAGGCAAAGAGCCTTGAAGCCCTTAAGACAGCCTACGAGGAAAAGACAGTCGTTATGGGAACCGTTAAGAACGTTGTAAAAGGCGGTCTTATGATTTCAGTTGAAGGCGAAAGAGTATTCGTTCCTTCTTCACAGGTTTCAAACAGATATGTTGAGGATCTCAGCGCTCTGGTTGGTCAGGAGCTTGACTTCAACATTATTGAATATACAGAAAGACCTAAAAGACGTATTGTTGCAGGCAGAAGAGAGCTTGTTGAAAAGCAGATCGCAGAGAAAAGACAGCAGGTATTTGACAATCTTCAGGTTGGCGCAAGAGTTGAGGGCACTGTAAGCCGTATTGTTGATTTCGGCGCATTTGTTGACCTTGGCGGAGTTGACGGACTTATCCATATTTCCGAAATGAGTTGGGGCAGAGTAAAGAAGGTTTCCGACATTCTTTCAAAGGGTGATAAGGTTGTCGTTACTGTTCTTGATATAAATAAGGAAAAGGGAAAAATATCATTATCCCTTAAGGACATCAACGCTAATCCGTGGAATACGGCGGCTGAGAAATATGCTGTTGGAAATATCGTAAAGGGCAAGGTTGTAAGAATGGTATCCTTTGGCGCTTTTGTAGAGCTTGAAGAAGGTATCGACGGACTTGTTCATATTTCACAGATTGCTCATAAGCACGTTGAAAAGCCGGAGGACGAGCTTGAAATCGGTCAGGAAATACAGGCTAAGGTTACTGAGCTTGATCTTGAAAACAAGAAAATCAGTCTTAGCATAAAGGCGACACTTGACAGACCTTCAAAGGAAGAGGTCAAGGAAGAGGCTGCAGAAGCTGCCGAGGCTGAAGAAACAACAGAAGAATAATACTTACACGCCCCTTTAAATCAAAGGGGCTGTTTTTTTGACAGGGGGTTTAATATGAAAAGAGTATTTTTTGCCGCTGTTTTCACATTATTTATATGCCGCAGCATTTATGCACAGCCGGATTGGTGTAAAAACTGGAACTCGGCGCTCTATTATGCGGAATATGACAAATGGATGTGCGAAGCAGCCCCTATGGACGGCTCTCTTAGCTGCTTTATAGCCGACAAAAACGGCAATATTCTTCATGGACCTTTTCCCGGATATGTAAGATTTACAGATGATGACGACAGATATATAATATATTCCGGCGGTGATGAAAGACGGGAGGGCGTGTTTGCGGCGGACGGAAGTCCCGTTATTCCTATGGAATACAGATATATAACAAAAATAAAAGGTATGAATATATATGCCGCCGAAAAGGACAACAATGAGGGGCTTATAGACGAAAAGGGAAATGTGCTTCTGCCCTTTGATTATTCCTATATAGCCGATGAGTTTAAAAACGGTCTTTTGCTTGTTTCGGTGTATGAGCAGGGCGTTATGAGATGGGGCTTTATAAATGAGGACTTCAGCACGGCGGCAGAGCCGGAGTATGAGGACTATGCCGTTTGCGGCGACAGGTCATATCTGTTTAAAAATAACGATGCCTATGAGGTCGGCAGCGATGGCGTAAAGCTTTACAGAAGCGGCTGCGGGAGGATTTACGGCGATGGGGACGACTGTCTTACCTTTGTGCAGTCCGATGGGGATATGCCCAAATACGGCAAAGTGGATAAAAACCTTGATACAGTAATACCTGCCATAGCTGACGAGGACTTCGCCATATGCGGAAATTATGCCATAGTCAAAACAGGCAGCACAGGCACAAGCTATGTAAAGGGTATAGGCGATGTGCCTGACGGAAAATACGGGGTTATAGATTTTGATGGCAATTTCAGAACGGCAAATGACTATGATAAAATCGTATTTATGGGAAATGGAAGATTTGTATGTATCAAAGACGGCAAAAGAGAGCTTGTAAGTCTTGACAGCCCCTTTGAATGGGGTGATGCCGATGAATGGGCACGGGAGGACGTAGGCTGCGGCATATGGACGGGGCTTGTTCCAAAGGAGCTTCAGAGCAGCTTCAGGGCTGATATTACACGGAGGGAGTTCTGCATTCTTGCCGTAAACACATACCTCCATAATCAATATTACATTGAATAAAAATGCCCCAATTTATGCGGAAAAACGGGTGTAAATGTCACAATGATGTGGGAACAGACGAAGCTTTTATAGGCTTTATAACGTCTGTTCCCGTTTTTTTGTTTTTTTTATTTTTCGTTATAGCGCATACTGCTTATGCCTAAGAGAACACCAAGAAAGGTGTCTATGGCAGTGATCGTCCCTACAATCTGCTCGCCGCAGGGAAGACCCCAGATTCCTGCAAGGGCAAAATATAATGTGCCGAGGGCAGGCAGGAAAACAAGAGCAATCCATTTGAGAACGTCATAGGTTTTATTGCTGAGCATATTATTCCTCCTTTTCTATGTCTGCGATTTTTTCTTTTATGCTGTTGATCTGCTCCGCCAGAATGCTTTCTTTTATTTCACATTCATAGGTGCGTTCTATAATATTGTTGTGTTTGTTTACTTTCGCCTCAAGCTGTTCGAGGCGATATATTATAAGCTTTGTATTAGCGGTTATTCCTATTATAGTGCCGATTATACTGCCGACTGCACTTATCAGGGCTACAAACATTTCATTCATAAAATCAGTCCTCCTTAAAGACATCTCTTATGTATTCTTTTTCTTCCTCGGAAAGCTTCACATAGCCCTCAAGAATATTCTCAAGAGCCTCTCCCCTCGAAAGCTTAACCCCTATGCCGTTTACAAGTACCTTCATTTTAGTTTCGTTAATCATCAGTAAACACCCCCTATAATATCAGCCACAACTTCGTTTAAGGCATCTATTTCAGATTTCTGGGCATCGGAAAGCGCCTCACTGTAGGTTTTCTGAGCCATCGTCACCTTTATGAGCTTTCTGGTGATTTCAGGTTTATCGTTTGTTTCCTTCTGCGTAACTTCATTTTCAACAACAAGACTGTGAAAAAGGCTGTATCCAAGATAAATATATTCCTTTTCATCATAAGGATCGGATATAGTGATTTGAGATGTTCCTGTGCAGTCGCCAAAATCTTTCATAAGCTTGTCACTGCCGTATATTTCGGGGTCAAATACAAAAGTAAGGCTGTCTCTGTATACTCCCCTCACAGAAAGTCTCTGCCCGTACACATTAAGAACAGTAAGTTCTTTTCCGTCTTTTAATCTTATAAGCATATTATTCCTCCTTTAAAATATCTGAATGCCGTTCACAAAAAGCTCGCAGTATGTTGTGCTTCTGTCGACTGAAATATTTACAGTGCCCGGCAGTTCTATATCATCTTCCAGAGTAAATCTGGCTGAATAGTAAAAATCACTGCCGCTTTTATAAGATTCGTAAATCAAATATTTGTTTGTGATTTTGTCTTGAATATTAGCATAGTGATATTCTTCATCTCCGCTGTGACAACTTCCCCACATACGGAGAAAATCGGGTTCCGAAAAATAAAATAAAATATCACACTCAATATTTGTGGTCTGAGATGCGCCGTAAAAATAGACTTCAATTACATCTCCTGCCAAAAACTTTACTCCTTGGGGATTGTATAATGTAAGATTCTTACTTGAAGAAAACTCACTTCCCAAGTTATACTTGCGTCCGTATTTTAAACTGCCATCATACCAATAAATACTGTCCCAATCACGTCCGTCACCAATCAAAACTTTTCTGGCAATACCGTTTACACTGACATACTGCTCCCTGACTCTCCTTGCCGTGCCGTTTACACCTACATACTGCCCCTTAACTGTTCTTGCTGTGCCATTTACACCCACATACACAGACATTATGCCGCCTCCTTATTCATAAACCATCACGATACTTCCGGCAGTAAGAGACGATCCTGCTGAAATATCTGCTGATTGTATCCTGATATTGTCTTTTTTAAAAAATGCAGAATCATCAAATATAAGTGTCCATTCTGACCAACTATCACTGCTTGGGGCATATATTCTGTAACGGATTCCGGAGTTAGCTTGTATATATAGCTGGAATTTCATATACGGTGAATCGAAATCCACCAACAAAACGCCTGTATTTTGGTTGGGAGCATTTGTAATTGATTTGGTATTTATAAAATAAATGCCACTTGCTTTCAGGCTGTTAAAGTCAAGCCCGCCGCTATAAGAATACATAGGTAAATATTCGGAGTGGGCATGCTTTACATCTGCTTTTTCTTCATCCCACGCAAGAGCTTTCCAATTCAAATCCCAATTTCTGGCCGAATTGCCATATCTTATATATGCTTTACTTGTTTTCAAATAACCCGTCGGAAGCCAAAGTTGAGCCACATCATATTTGCCGCAGGGAAGATTCAACAACATACCACATTCCATCGGATGATTCGGAATAATCACTTTTTCTGTTTCGCTCCAAGAATATGACACACACGCTCCTTTATTTCTCCATTCCGCAGCGGTATCCATTTCTTCAGCCGTAATCGGTGGGTCTGACAAGACCTTGATATAACCGTTAGTGGCTTCTCCCACAATGCTTTCTGCATCTATGGTTCCTGCATATATGGTTTTATACCGAAAATTTCCCGCACTGCCTTTGCTCCCTAAATTATATTCCAGATCTTCAAGGGGCTTTATGGTATGGGTTGAAAGAGTGTCCGTTATAGTTACCGGGTTTGAAAAATCGCCTCCCCCATTTACGCTTACATTGCCGTATACAGTAATACCATTGTGAACTCTCAGTCCGTTCTTGATGTTCATACCGCCGTCGATGTCAAGCCCACCATTTAAGAGGTTAATTCCTCCGGAATCAGGCTTTACTACGAATTCAAGTTCTACGAACTTACCATCATCCATAGGACCGGCAGCAAGATGGAGATTGTTGTTACCCTCTATTCTGTATGCTGTTAAAATATGTTTGCCTGCAATTTTTACATCTCCGTCTACAGTGCCGCCTGTAAGAGGAAGAAAATCACCGCCTGAAATAGCTTGTGCTCTTGCCGCCGCATCTTCAGCCTTTGTTTCGGAATTCTTGGCATTCGCTGCTGATATACTTGCCTCATCTGCTTTCTGAGAAGCTGTGTCAGCATATCCTTTGGCGCTATTCGCTGAATCTGTTGCTTTTGTTTCCGAAGTTTTTGCGTTATTTTCGGAATTCTTGGCGTTTGTCGCTGATGTATTCGCCTTTGTTTCGGAATTCTTGGCGTTTGTTGCTGATGACAAAGCTTCTTCCGCCTTTTGCCCGGCTGTTTGTGCCGCATCTTCAGCCTTTGCTTCGGAATTCTTGGCATTCGCTGCTGATGTACTTGCCTCGTTTGCTTTCTGAGAAGCTGTTTCAGCATATCCTTTGGCGTTATCCGCTGAGCCTGCCGCTTTTGTTTCGGAAGTTTTTGCATTTGCAGCCGACGCAGCAGATGCGGCCGCTGAATTTTTTGCCGAGTCCTTTGCTAAAGAAGCATCTGACATAGCCTGCGAAGACTCGTCATTCATAGCCAAAAGGGCATCTTTTATGGAACCCCTCACTTCTTCGCCGTATACTGCTTCCATTATTTTAGCAATCTGAGCAGAAATATTAGCCATAAAACCATCTCCTCCGATTAATGTTCGTTAAGCATCCAATCTAAATTGAGCATTTCCTCTCCAGTAAGAACCTCCATAGCGTCTGTATAGCTTACTGTCATAAGGTCAACATTGTGCTCAATATACATATACTCCTCCATTTCTTTGGTAAAAATATCAAAGTTCGGAGAATTAATGTTTATTCCCATAGTTTCGCTGCCGTTGTCATCTTTTATTTTTTCGCCGTATTTTTTTATAAGTTCATTTCTGAAGTTATAGTATTCCACAAGTGCATTACTTAAAATTCTCGCATTTCTCGCAGCGGCGTAGCCCAATTTGCCTCTGTGCGAAAGCAGCGGCTTAAGGGAAATAAGCATTGCATCCATTTCGTAATTTTTGTATTTTTTCATAATATCCTCCTGTTTTTATTATCAGACAGAACTCATAGACTGCTGGTCGGCAGATACAAGTCCTCCGTTCCGAAAATCCAGTCTCCAACCACCAATGTAAAGAATATCGGTTATAGCATTGTCAAAGCCACTTGAATACGGATTCAGCCAAAAATTCTCAGCAATATAATCGTTACCGTCTATGTTGCAGCCAAATTGAATAATATCATCTTTTGGAGTGCTCCCCCTAAAATATGCCAATTTTACAGTATAGCTTTCATCTTCAGGTTTATCTCTGTGTGCCCACCACATATGTGTACAATCTGTTTCAAGATTAAAAGCTATTGCGTGAGTATTATTAGGATTGGCGGCCCAATAACTATATCCGACATAACCCACTGTTATACCATTGTTAGATGTTATGTGAAAACCAAGGTTATCAAGAAGTATTCTTTCATTCCATATACAGTTTGTATCTATATTAAATCCGCCTATTTTACCGCTTGTAGCTGTCAGATATCCGCTTTCGGTTACCGAAAAAACTCCGTTCCCTATATTTATTGAACCTTTTGTCATAGTGAGAACGCCTGTTTCAAGATTGAATTTGACATTTCCGTTTTTATCCTGAAGAACGCCTGCACGTATTAAATCAGCATTAAAAGTTCCTGCTGTAATATAATCGGCTACAATTGCTCCGTCCATAGTCATCGCAAGTCCATATGAAAGTCCCCCGTCATCGGAATATCCAAGTCCGTTTATATTCCATCTCCACAATTTTGTTGATTTTTTTATATCGGGATTGTTTGAAATATAAAGCTCGTCTGTTCCTGTATCGGTTCTCGTAATGGTTATGTAACCGTTCATAGCAGAATTTATTATTTGCGTTGCATTTTCCTTAGCCTGCTTTAAAATACTGCTCTTTGAGGGAATATTTTCAATTTTGCTCTTTATTTCCTCATTTGTCTGCTTGCTCTGAGAGGTCAGTGAAGTTTTCACCTTGCCGCCAAGGGTGTAGGCAGTGTTATGGGGTTCGTCAAGAGGGATTTCAAGCTTTGTTACAGGAAAAACCCTGTCCATTCCGTGAGGTTTTGAAATACATCTTATTTCGTCCAGAAGTTTTACTCCCTCCTGAGATTTCGTAAGATAATGAAGGTCAACGGCGGTCACCTCCAAAACCATTTCTTCAAACTGCACATCCTTCAGATATTCCTGCGCCTTTTTAAGAAGATTTGCAGGCTCCGACACATCGTCCCAGTCTACCACGGCTTCAATACGTCCGTACTCAGCCACGGCGTCATCAGACACAACATAAATGCTTCCTCCGTTTACACCTTCAACAGTTGTATAGGCTTCAAGGGCTTCTATAGGAGATTCCTCAAGCCTTGCCCCTCTCGGAACTATAACCGTTGCAAGCTGTGTTAAGTCCCACGATTTTACAAAGTCAAGGAGATTGACGCCGAAACGGATTTCCTGCTTGTTAAGGTTTGGATATTCGTCAAGATAATCAAGATATCTTACGCCGTTTTCCTTTCTTATGCGCAAATGTCCTCCGAGACGGTTTATAAGCTTTTCGTTTATGCAGCTTAGCGTGGATTCGTAGTTTGTATAGCGATAAATGCTGTCGTTTGAGTCATATACAGTGACTGCCCCCACCTCAAATCTTTCGGTGCTTTTGCTGTTGTGAATATTTAAAAGCGTTTCAAGAAAGCCACGCACAGTAATATCATGATATTCGGCAGGCGGCTGTATGGTATCGTTTAAATATGCAAGCTCTCCCTCGCAGGTAAGCTTTCTGTTTTTCCAGAAATCCTCTGTTTCATTTATAATCCTGCCTGACCATATTTCTGTTCCCTCTTTTGTAACGGTAATTTTTGAGGACAGTCTTTTTGCAAGAGAATATCCCGCATTCTGGGGCGGCAGAGTTATGGAAAGAGAACCTGCCGAGTTGTCCTCTAAAGATAACTTTGGCGATAAAGCTTTTGTATTCTGTGTGAGATAGGTGTCGCTGTAAATACAGGTGCCGTCCGCATAAACATCATACATAGTCACAACCTCCCCGGTCTGAAATCGACAGACACCTTGCCAAGACCTTTAAAATAAATGCTTACCGTTTCGCTGCCGTATATAATAAAGTCGGGCACTATGGTCGTACCGTTGTCAAGGTGCTTTGTAATGTCGATATTCAGAAAAGAATTTACAAACCTTATGTCAATACCTGCCCCATCTGACGAGCTTACTATAAAACCGGGGCAGACAGGCGCCCTGTCAAAATCATCTCTCTTATAGGTTTTAACTGTCCAAGAGCTTTTACTCGTGACGGCTATGTCCTTAAAAAGCATAGGACGTATTATGCCCGTATAAAAATTGAACGGGTCCCACTTCCAGTCCTCAATAGAGCTTTCAAGACCCCATTTGTAAGGATTTACACTGTAATTAATTGTAAGGACAGAACGTGGGGGCTGAGTACTGTCCCAGCCCTCCACCGAGAAACGCCCCTCATAAAAGTAAAAGGGGTCGTCCTCCAGAATAGCTCTCATAGTTTTTCCGTGAAGATACCACATTATATCGGAATATCTCTTTGCCCAGTCACCAAAGCCGTTAAGTACAATAAACTCAAAAGACCCTTCTCTGTTTTCGTACACAGGATAGCCCGAAAAGGCTTCCGAAAGGTCTAAGGAGCCGTCAGCGCCGGGAATATCAAGATATTTTGTTTTCTGCTGCGGAGGCACAAATACAGGGCGTGAGGAGGGAACAATATGCCAGTCCTCATATGTATTTTTGTCTCCGAATGTAATGGAATGGTACATCAGAACCCCCTCCTTCTGTATTTTGAAATCATACCGAGATTTTTGTCCATTTCGGGGGCAATCTCTCCTACAAGGGTTCCCGAATCAAGAACAACTCTCATATATTTCATACTTTCCGCAAGCTCCGCCACTTCACTGCGAAGCTCCGAAACAGCATTTACAACAGCATCATTTTTAAGCCCGTCAAGCTTGTCTGAAAGAATATCAACAGGTTTTTCCATATCTCCTATATAACCGGAAATATCCATACCAAAGGAGAATGTCGACCGTGAGTCAAATAAGTCCCTTAAGCTTCGGGCACTGCCATAAACCTCCGACATATCAACGACAGGAGTAATGGTAGGATTTACCGAAAGCTTGCCCTCTGCAATATCAGAAATTTTAGCCACAGCCTGAGAAAAGCCCTTTTTGGCTCCCTCTGCCACATCAAGTCCCGTATTATAGGAAATATCTCTGTATTTTTCAAGGGCATTCACAAAGCCAAGCCCTGCAAAGCCGCCTATTCTGTAGAAAACCTTTGAGGGAGAATTTATTTCAAGTTCCCTTTCCACGGCTTCTGCGGCAGCTCTCGCCATTTCTCTTGCCTTGTCAGCAACTGCATATGAACCTGACTCAATTCCGTTTTCAAGACCCTCGGCAAGATATAAGCCCGCCTGATAGAAAGAGTACTCCTCACCTCTTACAGAAGAAAGAGAACGGCTCATTATGGAAGAAAAGCTGTTTACAATTCTTGTCTCCTGAGACCTTATGCCCTCGTCAAGCCTTGCCGCCGTGTCTTTTCCTGCCATTTTGAAATCGTTGTATTTATTCCTGAAAAGATTAAGGCTATCGAAAATCAGTTTTGTGAAGTCCTCAGTAATTTTAGACTTTGTGCTGTCAATTCCCGAAAGAATATTTATAATAAGGTTCTGTCCTGTAGTAACAAATTCGCCGTACTTTTTCTTTACGCCGTCAAATACATTTTTAAGCATTCCGTCAAATATGGGCAGCAAGCTATCTTCCTCACCGTCCGCACCCTCCGTAAATTCCGTAAGCGTATTTTTGAGAATTTCCGAAATATAAGCCGAAAAACCGTCAAAGGAGGCTCTTGCCGTTTCCAGAATATAACCCATAAGAGTACCTACTGAGCCTGAAACAGCCGCCTTTGCTCCGTCGTCCGAAATACCTGCCGCTATGCCCTGTCCTATGTAGCTGCCAACCTCGTCCGCAAAAAGCTTTGATGGCGAATTTATAAGGGCTGCATCCTTTGCGGATTGCTCAACGTCCTTAATCATCTGACCTGCTGCCTCTTTTGCCTCCTGTGTACCTGTGGTTATACCAAGAGCTATACCTTTTGTGAGATTCATTCCCGAATTTGCAGCCGCTTGACGTATGTAGCTGTCAAGGCTTACAAAAGTACCGTCAAAGGCATTTTCAAGCCCCTCTATATTTATGGGGACACCGCCGAACATATCCGAAAGTTCTTTTTCGATATCCTCTCTCATACCTGATGTCTGTTGTACGGCAGCCTCACGGCTTAAACGATATCTTTCCTCAAAGAGCTTCACATATTCTTCAAGCTGCTTGTCCGTCATACTGTTCATAGCCTGAAGCTCAGCAAGATTGTCAACGCCCATCTGATTTATGGCTTCTTTTAGCTGAGGATTTGTTATTCTCTGATTCAGGGAGGTGACAACATTTGTAAACTCGCCCATCTGCTTTACTTGGTCTTGCAAATTTTGGGTAAGAGTGTCAGCAGACACCTTTTCCTGTTCCTGAACCTCGGAGAATATATTTCCCGCATTCATAAGGGAATCAGTTGTGCTGTCAAGTTCATTTCTGTAGTCCTCAAGACGCTCCTTTGTTTTGGAAACCATTTCCTCCTGAAAATCTTCAAGGGACATAGCCTCATACTTCTCAGCCTCTGCTCCCTGTTTCTGAATTTCAAGAAGCTTTTCCCAGTAGTCCTGCTCCTCGTTTAAAGCCTTCTCGTGAGCCTGCTTTGTATTCTCTGCTGCCGTCTCTACGGCAATTTCAGCCGCTTCAACTCCCTTAGCAGCTCCTTCAGCCGCAGTTTTTGAAGATTTTATAGACCTTTTCACAAATTTGTCGATACTCTCCATACTGCCGTCAAAGCTGTTTAAAAAGTCCTGAATATCAATATCAACTCCGCCGTATAAATCCGACAATTCCTTTTCAAGCTTTTTAGCCGTTTCTTCCGTAGTGTCGACGGCAATCATCTGACAGGCAATAAAATGAGCCTCAAACATCTTTTCGTATTTCTCTAAATCCTCGTCGGACATTTTGTAGAAAGCTGTGATTTCCGCCCTTGCATCTTCGCCAAGTTCTTCAAAGGCTTCTTTGAAATGAGCATTTTTTATTCTTTTGGAAACAGCCTTTTTCATATTTGCAAACTCAATCATATCTGCCGTATGCTCCTGCAAATTCTTGAAAAGGCTGTCTGCGGAAACCTCCTCCTGCTTCTGCACTTCGGTAAACAAACTTGAAATATCCATAAGTGAATCGGCGGTATTTTCAAGCTCGTCCGCATAATTTTTAAGAGCCTCCGTAGTCTTTTCAAGTACGTCTGTCTTGAAATCCTCGAACGACATATCCTTGAAGCTTGCCGCATCTGTCCCTTTTTTTCTTATTTCAAGAAGTCTTTTCCAATAATCGCCCTCTGTTTTTAGTCGGTTTTCCTTAAGCCTGTTTTCCTCCTCAGCCGTCTCTTTTTCCTTTCCGAAGCCCTCGGCTGTAATCTCAAAGACACGGTTCCAGTATTCCTGATACCTCTTGGTTCTTTCTTCCTCTGTTTCCTCCTGCATTTTGACAGCTTCTTCACTGTTTTCAGCAACAGCCTCAAGAGCCGCTCCCGAAGTCTTTTCAGCCGCCTCATAAACCCTGTCTTCCTTGTTTTCAATTCCGACAGCAAGTCCCTCGCCTATAAATTCGCCTTTCTTTATGTCCTCTTTACCCGGCGAAGCTATGACGTGAGTATCGTCCACCGCGTCAAGGGCACTCTGTGCGATTTCACTGGCCTTCCTGTAAACCTCACTGCGTTTGCTGTTCATACCGTTTATAAAGCCCTGAATAACATAGCTGCCCGATGAGATGAAATCGGAATACTTGCTGTTTATTGCAGCCGTCATAGAGCTTACAAATTCACTTATTGTACTGTTTACCTTAGCTTTTCCGGTACTGATTCCTTCAGAAAAGCTGTCAATAAGATTTGTTCCTGCGGCTTTAAACTCAACGCCCTTATTATTCACACCATCAAGGCCGGATTTCACAAGCTCCTTAAAAGTATCACCAAAAGAAGCCTTCTTACTATTAACCGAATCCGCAAATGACTTTATAAGCTTATTAACCGCCTCACTGACCTTCGTATCCGCCCCATCAAAGGACTTAATAAATCCCTCAATGCCTTTAGCTCCAAGGTTTTCAAGGGCCTCACTGAAAGAGGTAATACTGTCTGTATTTATGTTTGTGATTTCACTACAAACATCGGCAAGTTTCCGTATTTCTTCAGAAACTTGGGACAATGCGTTTGCATCTATGCCTTCTATACTGTCCACATAATCAGCAAAATCTTTTCCAAAATCTTTTAACCTTTTTCCAAACGACTTTAAATCGGATATTTTTATATCAGCAATGACATTAGATAAATTAACAATTCCTCTTGCGGCGTAAACTGAAGCATTGATTTTATCTGTTTTAAGATTTTCTACTGCATTTCCATAATCATTAAGCCCTTCTCCAAAGGCTTTTAATGTGTTTCCAAATGTGTTAAGATCGTTGTTTCCTGCATAGAAGCCTAATAAGCCGCCTGAATTTGGTGTAAGTTTTGATATTTCTATTAAAGCTTCGGCAGCAGGTTTGGAATTTATAATCGCTTCTGAGTTTAATCCATTTACCGCTGTTCCGTAGTTTGAAAGTCCTTTTCCAAAGGCTTCTAATGTGTTTCCAAAATCGTCAAGGTCATTATTTCCTGCGAAAAAGCCTAATAAGCCACCTGAATTTGGTACAAGATTTGCTATTTCAATTAAGGCTGTCGCAGCGGGTTTGGAATTTATAATTGCCTCTGAGTTTAATCCGTCCACTGTTGTTCCGTAGTTTGAAAGTCCTTTTCCAAAGGCTTCTAATGTGTTTCCGAAATCGTCAAGGTCATTATTTCCTGCAAAAAAGCCTAATAAGCCACCTGAATTTGGTACAAGATTTGCTATTTCAATTAAGGCTGTCGCAGCAGGTTTGGAATTTATAATTGCCTCTGATTTTAATCCGTCTACTGTTGTTCCATAGTTTGAAAGTCCTTTTCCAAAGGCTTCTAATGTGTTTCCGAAATCGTCAAGGTCATTATTTCCTGCAAAAAAGCCTAATAAGCCACCTGAATTTGGTACAAGGTTTGCTATTTCTATTAAAGCAGTTGCGGCTGTTTTGGACTGTACAATCGCACTTGTATTAAGCCCTGCTACGGTTTCACCGTATGATACAAGTCCTTCGCCAAAAGGAACAAGCTGTTTTGCAAAATCCGAAAGGGAGGAACCTCCTGTCAGCCAACGGCTTATTCCGTCTACAAGGTTCGCAGCTGTCAACACAAGTATAGCTTCAGCGAGAGATTTTATGCCACTCATTGAAGCGGAATCTATATTTTTGGCTCCTTCAAGGAATGGAGTGAGACTTGACATAAAGCTTGACAAATCGTCTCCCAGTGTAAGAATTTTGGACAGCGCTCCTTCTATCAGACCGCCTACCACATTTCCTACAAAAGAGCCTATTCCGTAGCCTATTTGCTGAAGTAAAACCAAACCTTTGTTCAGAAATGCTTCAAGCCCCGGGAAGTGCTCTGCTAAAGCCCCTATGGCAATCATAAGACCGCCTACAGAAGCAATAAGAGTTATTAAAACGCCAATGCCTACGAACGCAGCCGCTCCGAATGTTCCTGCTGCGCTTAACAAAAGGCAAGCCGCCGATAAAGATGTGATAAGTATGGACAACGAGGCTGCTATTTCCAATGTCGGTCCTATATTCAAAGAAGCAAGCAATGCCAGCATTCCGCCCAAAAGTCCTGTAATAGCTACCATTACTCCAAGAGTAATAAGTGCTGACGCAGAAACGCTCTGTACATTGCTTATAATGGCAATTGCCGCTGAAAGAGAAATAAGGACAAGAGACAGAGAAGCGGCTGCGGCAAGAGAAGACTCCACAGGCAGTCCTCCAAGGCTATATAAGACAACGCCTATAACTCCGATAGCCGCTGTAATAACTGCGAGAGTTTTTGCTGCATTTTGAGCAAGTCCGGTAGACGCCACAACCAGTGCAAACATTGCCATTACAGCGGAAAGAGCTGCTGTGGCTGCCGCCAGATTTTCGGGATTAATCATAGACAGACCGCCAAGGGCAACCGCCAGAACTCCTATTGTTACGGCAATCATAGTTATTGTACTTTTGCAGTCCTTGGCAAGGGCAGTTACAGCTATAATTGCACCGAAAACCAATTCGAGTGCGGTTATTGCGGCAATCGCTCTGTACATTCCCTCCGGCTCAAGATGACTTAAAAGAACCATAACACCTGCCAGTATACCTATAGAAACAGACATAAGAAGCAGCATAACCCCTGCCTGAGCAGCGTGTTCTCCTGCAAAATTTGAAGCTGCGATAACAGCCGCAAATACTGTCATAAGAAGTGAGACTGCTGTCAGTCCTTTGGAAAGTCCCGATGAATCCATTCCAGAAATAAGCTTTATTACTCCTATAATAATAAGGAGAGAAGCAGACATAGCAAGTATGGCCACGCCGGCTTTTGCAGCGTTTGCTCCTGCCAGATGACTTGCAGCCATAAGGACAGAAAACATACCGAATATAGCTATAAAGGAACCTAAATTATTCTTTATATTATTGGTATCTATATTAGCAATATCATCAATCGTTCCTATAAGTATTTTAAGGGCCGCCACTATTGCAAGCACCGAAGCGGCTGAGCCGAAGCTAAGACCTTTGCAGGCCAATGAAACTACAGCAAGCCCTGCCATAGCTCCAAGAAGAATTTCAAGAGAAGAATTTACACGATTTACATCTATTTCACTTATATCTTTAAGAGCACTTACGAGAATTTTCATCGCCGCAGCAAAGCCTACAAGAACCACCGCACCACTTCTTATACCTGAGCCGCACCTGCCAAGAGTTGCCGCAACTCCTACAAGACCTGCCGCCAAACCTGCCAGTATTCCCAAATCCTTTAAAATATGCTCTGTGTTAAGCTCATCAATAGATTTAAGAGCCGATGCAAAAAGCTTTATCGCTATACCCATAGCTATAACATAAGAAGCTGTTATCACTATGTCTCCGGGATTACCTATTTTACCTATCGCAAAGGATACTGCGACAAGTCCTGCTGACAAAGCTCCCAAAACGCCTACTGCTGCCCACATTTTGGATTGGTCAAGCTGAGTAAGCAGGGCAATCGAAGCTACAAGAACCGCTATGGCTTTTGAAATCTGAAAAAGTGAATCCGCTTTGATTTTCTTTGAATATGCTTTAAGCACCCCTGAAAAGCTTTCAATTACATCGCTCAGGGAATCCATAAATTTTCCGAAACTTTCAAGTGGATTTGATATTATAGAAAGTGCATCTCCGACTTTTTTAACAAATAAAATAATTCCGACCCCCATACCCACGGTAAGAACCTCACCAAGACCTATATGGTCGCTTATTTTTGTTTTTACAGTATTAAAAAAGTCGAGGATTTTGTCTTTAAGCCAAGAAAATCTGCCTCCTATCTGACCGAAATATTCTGTTACATCATCAGCAAATGCAGACAATGCGCCCCTGAGTGATGTAAATTTCCCGTCAAGATTAAAGAAATAGTCCAAGACTATATCCTTGAAATGCTTGAAAATATCGCCTATATTATCAAGACTGATTTTGTCAAGAGACTTTACATATTCAATAAATTCACTGATTTTTTCAGCTCCGCCGCTAATATACAGATTAAGGTCTGAAAGAGTATCCGAAAAAGCATCTCTGAAACGACTTATGTTTCTTTGCACAATAGGAAGCTGAACGAAAGCATCTATCCAGCCTTTCACCTTGTCAATAAAATATGCTATTGAATTTACTACTCCATTAAAGACCTTTATAAGAATTTCATTCTCATTTACCCAATCTATGGCCTTTACAATAAAGCCCGATATTGCGGAAACGGCATTTTGAATTACACCTGCAATCGGCTTTAAACCCTTAAACATAGCGTCAACTACTCTGTTAAATACCTGAGAGGATTTTATTGTTTCGTCAACTCCGGCAAGAAAACTTCCGAATGCAGCGGCTGCACTGAGTATCACGTCCGCAAAACCTGAGCCTATCGGAATAATATTGCTTATTACCCTTGCCAAAACTGAAATCACAGCCGAAAAAGCTTGACGTACTATGTCAATCACCGCAAACAGACCTCTGAAGGTGTCGTGCAGTTTGCCCATAGTGTCGTCGCTTAATATAAGCTTTTGGGTGAAGTTGTCAAGTCTTTCGGTTAAGGAGTAGAGCATTTCGGAGGTTGCGGGAGGGAAGATTTCGCTGAAAGCCTCTTTTATGGGCTTTACTATGCTTAGAAGGGCGTTGAAGGCGTTTCTTACGGAATTTATGAGGTGCTCTCTGCCTGAAATCTGGGTTAGCTTTTTGGCAAAGATGTCCATTGAGACGCTACCGTTTTTAATGGAATCATCAAGTTGTATGAGAGCCTCCGCCTGTTCCTGCGTATAGCCTTTTTCAAGGAGCTGTTCCTTTGAAAGACCCCTTATTCCGGCAGCCATTTTGTCTATGGACTCCGTTAGAACATCGGAGGTTGCCCAGCCTTTTTTGAGACTTTCTTCAAAGGAGCCTGTTTCGTCTATCATTTTTGAAACATCGGTTCCGTGAGATTCCGCCACTTTTCTTACCACATCTTTAAATTCTTCAGCATCAGCTATACCGCTGTCAATCAGTTGTTTCCAGCCTGTGGACAAACCGCCCTCCAGAAAGCTGTTCCTTGCGTCTGACATAGTGTCGATCATACCGCCGACTACATTGCTTACGCCTGTCCAGAGGGCTTTGGCTTCGTTGAAGTCGCCGAATATAATTTCCCAAGTTGTCGCCCAGCCTGAGCCTACAGCCTCTTTCAGAGTGTCCATAAGCTGAGAGAATGTTTTTACGTCCTGAGCAGCCGCAAAGGCTCTTTTGCCAAGGTCTGTCGTTTCATCAGCATATTTTCCCAAAGCATCTACCAATACCTCAGATGTCATCCACTGATGTGAAAGAGAATCGTTGAACATTGACGTAGCAGTAAATGCTTCTGAGGTTTTTCCATTAAGGTCGGTCGTTGTGGATATATATTTATCTCCCACCTTTGTAAGCGTCCCCATAGCAAGACCGCTTTCTATAAGGGTATTCTTAAATTCAACCGTTGCCATATTTGCATTTTCTATGGACTTCCAGTCAATGAGTTTTACTGCTCCTGACGAAAGAGCCTGTGCAAAGTTATACATTGCGTGGGAGGCTTGCTCTGCATTTGCTCCCGAAATGGCTGCTTCATTTGAAATTCCCTGAATAGCCTTTACAGCATCGCCAAGCTTGACTCCTGAATTGGTAAACTTACCTATTGAAGACGTCATATCGGAAAATGAGTATATGGTTTTATCGGCATATGTATTAAGCTCATTTAAATATCCGTTGACCGTTTCGAGGGATTCGCCGGTACTTGCCATAATTGTCTGTACAGACCCCATTTTAAGTTCATACTCCGAAAAGCCCTCTCTTATAGGCTCAATAGTCAAAGCATTTAACATCTGTTTTCCGGCGTTTACTGCCGAATTGGTTATGTTTGCAAGGGCTGTTACCGCCATAACCTCCATAGCCGAAAACTTTAAGCTCACAGCCTCCGCCGCATTCTGAAGCGGAGAAAGATTTATGTTTTTCACAGATGAATTTATGTTTTCAAGACCTTTTGCCGAATCCGTCAGCTTAAGGCTTTGTTTTAGCTTGTCCAGTGTGGAAAGACTTGACTGAACATTCTGTTCAAACTGTCGGTTGTCAAAACGCATTTCCACAACCTTTTGGTCTATTGTATTGCTCATTGCTTTGTCATCTCCTTCCACGCTTCGGAGGCTAATTTGTCAAATATAGGTTTTATTGCAGGGTTTATGTAATCTCTGCCCTGAACCCAGCCCCCTGTTCCTGTTCCGTGACCATACTGTAAAATTATGGCTATGGGCACTCCGTTTTGTACGTTTGTGTTGCTGAAAACTATTGAAACCGAATTTGCTTCCTTTTTGATTTCGTATTTCCAAGACTCTGCCGTAAGTCCCGAATCAACGGGAGTGGCAGACGAAAGGGCAGCGACACCTTCCCGTCCGTATTTGTCTAAAATACTCAGATTAAAGCCGCCCTTCAGCTTTTCCAGATAGCTTGTAAGCTTTGAAAAATCACCCTTTTGTCTGAAGCTTATCATTTGTCTGCCTCCCCCTTTTGATTACTGTTTGGTTATAATTATGTTTCCGTCTATGTAGTCCACAGTATAGCCAAGAAGCGCAGCAAGAGAGCGTATTGTGACTACATTTGTTCCGTTTATGTTTACTCCCTCTAAATTCCCTAAAATTCCGCAGGCTATAACAGGAATTTTTTCCAGTTTGTTTTCTATACTGGGAATTTTTGTAACAGGGTCATAGCCTACTTTGAAGCCTGCCTGCTCAAAGGAGCGTATGTTTATAAAATTGCTGTCATTTTCCAGAATTCTGTCAGCACTGTAGATTTTGCCGTTTATGTTAAGATTTGTCTTTTCACTCATTTTGATTTTCTCCTGCAATGTAAGCCGGGCTGTAAAATTCCGCCACCGGATTTCGTCCCTTACAAAAGGTTCGGGACAGCGTTTGTGGGTTACGTCAAAGTGTCTTAATACGTTTTCAACGCAAACCTTGTATTTGTCCATAAGCTGCTTCACAAGCCATACTGCGTTGTCGACTGTTTCCTGCCTGAAATCGTACTGCCCCTTGGAATTTATGTAGGAGCAAAGCTCTACCCCTATGCTGTTTGAGTTTCGGCAATATTTGTGGAAGTAGGTTCCAGATGTTCCGCAGTGCCAAGCTATGTCCTTATCTTCCACACACTGCCAGATTGACTTTTCGTCCACAAAATAATGGGCAGAGGCGTTACGGTTTACCGACTTGAAGTAATTTGTGTTTCCGTAAGCCGTATCACCGTTGTTGGCTGTGTAGTGAATAACAATGTACTTTATTCTGCCCACTCCACTGCCGGTATTGTAATTTACTGTGGTAAGATTTTTGTTTATATACATAATTTACCCCCTTGAACCAAGACGCCGCCGTCTTGCACTGTTCAGAGCGCTGTTCTGCCTCATAATTTCCCCTCTGCTCATCTTTTTGGGAGGCTTACTCTTTATGGCACATACACGCAGAAGTGTAAAGAGCCTGTTTATGTGCCAATACTGACATTCAAACGGCACTCCGGCAGCAATCATCTGCCAGTAGATTATCTCGGCTGTAACTGCTTCTCTGCTGCCCTTGCCACTGCCTTTTTCAGAAAAGGAAGTTGCTGTCATAGGCTCGTTTATGTACTTGTTTATCTGCTGTATATGGGAAAGTGTAAGCGCATTATAAACAGCGGGGTCTGTATTTTCGTCAAGAGACATACAAGCTATGTAGTCCTTAAGCTCCTCATATGTCTTTTCCGTTTTTGAGAAAAAAGATTTATGGTGTTTTGCTTCCCATTTTGAAACGGAGTAAAGACTGTGTTCCAGACAAAGAGTCTGCTCCTTGGTGGTTATAAATTCGTTTTTGCTCTCGTCCCAAAGCTCGGCGGCAGGTATTGTAAGCTTAAGCATTTGCCGGAGGACTTAAGGGAGCAGCCGCCGAAACGTCCGAAGGAATTATTCCGTTTACAAACTTTGCGGCAGCATCTGCGTCTGTGGCAAGCTCCATAAAAAGCTGTGAGTAAGCCTCTGTCTGAGAGAAAGCCTCTGCAAGCTCTTTGCTTTTTATAAATCTCTTGCCATCGGGACTTTTTTCGCCGTAAGCCTGCAAGATTAAGGTCTTGAAATGCTTTATTATTGCAGGCATATCCTGAGCGGCTACAATCCTGCGTATGGTTTCGGTAAGTCCGCCTACCTGTGACATTTCCATTTCCATAATCTCAGCCTTTGTAAGATTGAAATAAAAGTCTTCTTTTCTTTCCGTTCCGTTGTAGTCTGTGTATGTGATTGTTTTCTTTAACATATAAATCTCCTTTCAACAAAAAAAGAGAGCCTCCCGAAAAGGAAAGCTCTCTCATATATAAATTTATTATTCCAATATAAGTTCTTTAAGAGAATATACTTTTTCGGTATGTTCCTCTTTATAGTCTGATGTAATCTTTACAGACTGGCTGTCCTTGTCCCTTATCCTGCAAATGACCTGCATATCATCGGGAGTAAGGCTAAAAGCTCCTTTCGTTCCTCCTACAAGCTCAAAAGTAACTTCTGCCCCTTTATCTGCCGCAACATCAAGAGCCAAGAAATGACCGCTCTGTTCTTCTGTCTGTGAAGGATTAAAACCCGTATAGTCATTTACATTGTGGAGCCTGCCCGATATTGAATTTTCTGTAATAACAATGTCCGACTGAAGCTCGTCCACTGTTTTTCCGTAAGCCTGAGCCTTTCCGTCTACGGGTTTTACAGAAAGGCTTATCAAGGGTTTGACAGTATAGAAAGAACCTCATCGGGCAGCGGAAGACGAGGTTCGTCCTCTCCTTCTGCGCTTCCATAAAGAATATCCTCCAGCTTGCTGAGTTTAGCGCCGTCAACCTTCTTGCTGTTGATTGTAAGGCAGGCGGTAGGATTGTGACCTGCGGATTCAACAGGAGTTGTGCTGATTTCCCAACTGAATGTAATAGCCTCGGGGCTGTCGTTTATTGTAGCATAGCCTCTTTCTGAGGGTGCGGCAAGACAGCCGTAGATAAGATGAAGCTTATAACCGTATTTATTCTTTTCCGGGTCGTTGCCCTGCACGGTTCTGTAGCTTAAGCCGAATGTCTTTCTGTCCTGCTGACCTATAGTAACGCCCTTTACAAGCTCTGCGGAGCCGTCGCACTGAGCAAATTCATCAGGATAGGTATAAGCCTCTAAAGTAAGACCCAATTCCTCCGCCGATATAAGGTTAAGATACTTTATGTTGTCGGCATAAAGGGGTGTAGGCTCAGCTCCCGAGGGGCTTTCTGTTATGGCAGTGATACCGTTCCAAGGCACGCCCGGCTTATAGACTCCCTCTGTGAGGGGGTAAAGCACTGCGTGGTCCACGCCTGTTTCGTACAAACGCTTGTCTGTTTCGTCCCATACAATTTTACTCATTTTTGTTTCCTCCTTTAAAAATATAAATTAAATATATAATGGTTTAAATTGTCACTCCTGAAGTGACGTTCAAAGCTGCACAGAGGCAGCGAATTTATTTTGTCGGGTATTTCTGTGTCGGGGTCTTTGTCTATCAGGGTCACGGAATACCGTTTATAAGACCTGTATTTAAGATTGTCGGCGGAAATGTTGTCCATACCGTCAAGGCTGTATACTATGGCGGGATATTTAAGCTTAAGAGATTCGGGCGGCTGAAAATATACATTTTTGCTGCCAAGAATATCACAGAGCAGCCTGTTAAGTTCGGTTCGTCTGCTCATTATAAACACCCCCAACCGTAAGTATAAGACGAGGATAGCTTACCTCAACAGAGCTTATTTTCCACTTCGTCCCCATAAAATTTACATATCGCATTGCGTGGAAATTATGCATAGTGTAGGGGTCGGCTAAAATGCTTATTTCGTTTGCAATGTTTATGTCATCGTTTACCCCGTCAGGGGTCTGAAGCTTTCTTGTGTTTCTTACAAGGTCACCGAAATAATCCCTTTCGGTTATTTTCTCCGTCCAGACCCCGGGTGAGGTTTCCATTGTTTCACAGTACCCTATTTTGCCGTAAAACTTAGCCATTTTGAATTTCTCCTTACTCAGTGCGGCAGTCAAGCTCTGTAAGGGAGTAGGTCTTTGTTTCTGTCGTTTCTCCCTTGGTGAAATTAACCTTTATGCTCTGAGTATTTTTGTCGGCAATTCTGTAAACACAGAAGTCATCGGTAACGTCTACGGGAGCTTTGTTTGTTCCTCCTATAATCTCCGTTGTAACAGTCACGTCCTCGTTCCCCCTGAAATCAAGAGCAAGATAGTTTCCGCTCTGCTCCTCGGGCTTTGACGGATTGAACCCCTCATACTCCTCTACATACTTAAGAACACCTGTGATTTTGTCTTCCCCTATTACAATATCCGACTGGAGTGTATCAGCCGTCACACCGTATAAATCTGTCCCGTCATCTACGGCTTCAACAACGGGACTTATCATTCCCCCACTTTTTCTTCAAGGGCTATTGCCGAAGAAGTTCTTGTGAGAGCGCCCGAAATCCTTGTTTCGATTAAGTATTTATACTGGTTGAAATCGATGTCAAAGTCCTCAAACTTTGTAATCTCTCCGCCCTTTGCAGAACCCACCTGATAATCCGAAAGATTTACGAAAAGTCCCAAGAGCTTGTGCTTCTTCTGCTCCTTGTCGGTTCTTTCCTTTCCCTCGAACTGCTCTACGGTGTAGATATTTCCTACATTGAGGGCTGCTGCAAGGTCCGTCTTTGAGTCGTAAATTCTTCTGCCGTTTAAGTCTCTTGCAAGAAGCATTACATTAAGCAGATGAGGTGTGCAGTAGAAATCCAGAGAGCCGCTGCCCTTGTACTTTTCACGGGCATAGAGAGCCGCCGTAATAATAGCCTCGGCATAGATGTAGTTTTCGCCGAAGTTAGCGCCTGTGTTCGTTCCCTGAAGCTCTTTCTTTGCACTCTCGATGTCAACGTCCGTATGGATCGTATAAAGCTCGTCATCGTTCCAGATAGAACGGATATGTTCTTCTGAAATTTTAGCCTCGTCCCCGTCCTCACGACCGTCGCCTATCATAATTGCCGAGGCAATTTCTTCGTTGAGGTTGCGGCGCATAATGCCGTACATATAATCAACCACGTTAAAATCGGTTATGTCGATTATATCGTCCCTCTGAAGAGCGTCCTTTCTGTAAACCGTCTGAGGGTCGGTTGTTCTTTTAAGGAGCTTTATGTTGGGAGAGTCCTTTTTCTTCTTTCCCTTTTCGTAGCCATAACCCCTTAATTTATCATCACTTACGTCAGCCTGACGGGTACGTATTCTGCTGATAGGAGACTTATGTACCTTCTGCATTACAAACTTCACCCAATCCTCGTCTCTGGTGATAAGCTCGGGCGCACCGGGACGAACGTCCTTATAATCGGGAAAGAGAGTCTCTATTTCGTCTATGCCGTGAACCAGCTTATTGTTGTCCTCGGCAAATATCCTTATGGCGTCCTGTAAGCTGCCCACGCCTTTTGTCTTGGCAAGCTCTATGATTCCGTTCATATCGGAATGTGTAAGAACATTTTCGGGAGCCTCGTCATTTTCAAACAAATTGTGCTTCATTTCCTTTTTTCCTCCTTTTGATTCTTCCTCGTCATCGTCTTCGCCGTCTTTTGCTTCTTCGCTGAGAGCCTGTCCGATTATGGCGTAGACAACTGTTTTCTGCTTTTCCGTAAGAGTGTCAAATACGTCTTTTACGGTTTCTTCGCTTTCGGGCTTTTCTTTGGGCTTCTTTTCGTCCACTGTTTTGTCCTCCTTATGTTCTTTTTTCGTGCTTTCATCGGCGTGGAAAATCGAAAGTTCTTCACCTGTAAATATAACAGCTTCTTCCTCCGACTCCTCACCGTGCTTAATGACGGAATCTATAAAAGCACCGGGATTAGCCCCTGCCAGAACAAGGCTCACCTCACGTATAGAGCCGTGAAGCACGTTTGCGCCCTGATGCTTTAAATGGTTGGCAAATATCGACAAAGATGTAATGTCTCCGTGCTCAACCAAGCTTTTGGCATTCTGTCCCGATTCGGTATCGTTGAACTTGCAGTAAGCGTACACTCCGTCCTCCCTGTTTTCAAGAAGAGCGTGACCAAGTACATTTGAAGGCTCGCTGTACCTATGGTTCCATACAAGAGGAACCGTCTTTCCGTCATTTTCTTTGAAAGCGTCTTTTAATATAATTCTTCCGTCCATACACCTGAGATTGTTTTTGGTGGCATAGCCGGAGAAATCATAATCATTCTTCATTTTGAATTTCCTCCTCCTTTACTGTGTTTTCCTTTGGTGCAGACAGGTTTGAATTTCTGAGTTCGTCCGCCTTGGGGTCTTCTGATGGCTTCATTCCTATTACCTGCCTTATTTCGTTTGACGTCATAATCTCATTTCTGGTCATTTTATCGGCTATTTCAGCCAGCTCAGATACAGGAACAAGTTTAAACGGGTCACGGTAATAGGCTATAGACTGCCTTTGGGAACGTGCCGTCTTTGTGAGAAACTTGCGCTTCATTTCATCTGCTATGGCCGCAGCAATGGGCTCTATTGTGCGGTCGTAATAATTAAGCATAGTTTTTTCGTCAGCTGTTCCGTCAAGAATACCCTGCGTAATACCAAGCTGTGAATAGAGTAGATTCGTAAGGTATTCCACCTGCGCCATAAGATTGTTTTCTATGGGACGATTGAGCTGAATGACCTTTTCGGTAGCATCTATATAACCTACGCCGTACCTTGAATTGGTAAGCTGATTTTCAAGCTCCGTTCTCCTCTCCTCCGCCTGACTCTTTCTGAGAGCACTTTTTATGGCATAAGGCAGCTGAAACAGAATATTGAGCTTTCCCGAGCTGTTTTTCTCGTCCATAACGTCCATAAGCACAAGCTTTCTTATAAGTCTCTGCATAGTTGAGTTAGGCTCATTTATAACAGCATACAGGGGATTCTCCACAATCGCCGCCATACTTTTGGGAATCACTATCTCCTCTTTGTTTCCCGTACGGTCGTTATAAATCCTCACCCTTATATGAGCGGGATACCATTCCACAATCTTGGCCGTCCTCATTGACAAAATATCATAAGAACTCGTAAGCTTTGGGTCAAAAGTCGTGTCCACAGGCACTATAGCCACGCAGCCCTCGTCCATCATCGACATAACAACGTCCTGCATAAAGGCCCGCCCCGTCTGGTCAATGTTTGCCTCCAAATTAAGACAGCTGTTAAGCCCAGAATTAATAACCTCAAGATAGCGGTCGTTTTCGTCCATACGTATATGCAGCATTGTCACCTTTGACACGTCAAGGGCAATCCGATTATAAACCGATGTAACAATAGACCTTTCGTTTCCCCTTGTAAGCCTCGGCCTGTCGGGACGGCTGCCATAGCTTGCCCCCGAAGCTCCGAAATACGTGGGATCTCTGTTGCAAAAAGCGTTCCAAGCGTGCCTCAGCCGGGAACCCAATGTAATCTTCATTTTGAATTTTCCTCCCTTATTATTTGCTGTCAAAAAGTTATTGACAACTTACAGATTTTATGTAATACCATATGTGTACTTAGTTGGCTTAAATCGACTATATAACTAACAATATGAGAAAACGCCGAGTCCCTTGTAGGCAACGATAAGAGCTGTGCAGAAATGACACAGCCCCGTTTTTAGCCGAGTAACAACTTGGATGTCTATGGGCGATATTATGGCTAATACTTTGTCATCACCTGACTCCGTAAACTCGGCAAAAATCTCACATTGCCAAGCCAACAAAAAGAGTCCTTAAAATGAAAGAACTCAATAAAGGAAAGGCTGTGCCGCTATTTAGCAAATAAGAGCCTACCGTCTATATATGGATAATTTTTTAAGACATAGTTTTTCCGACACAAAAAAAGAAGCCTTTTTTAAGCTTCTTCTTGTCCTTTCCTTTGTGGAATCTTTTCACTTATTTTTGTCATTTGAATACAATAATTCAACTCTCTCCACATCTCGTATGTTTATTATCAGCCTGTCGTCAAAACTCTCTGCTTTTTGGATACCTTCTTTATCGTAATCTTTAATTGCGTACAAACTCAGCGCAAACCAAGAATCCATACCGTTTTCTTCAAAATATTCAAGCCTGCCGACATAAACTGTTCCATTCCTGCACATCACAGACATATGCGTTGTGTTTTTGAAATCAACAAGATCCCTCCATATACTGTCATTAATGGATTTATTTGAAAGTTTACCTAATAGCTTATTAAATGCTTTACTTTCATATACCTTTGCCGTTAAAAATGCAATAAATACAGACGTAAGAATATAAAAAATAACCTTTAAGCCCAAATTTATCGTCACACTCGGACAAAAGGCTGCGTGCAGAAAAGACATCACCGCCTTTAAAATATAACCGATAGCGATACTGTACACCACCAAATACTTATGCTCTTTTTTAGATATAAGAAACAGAAATATATTCATAAAAACAAAACCGGGTATAAAATAATCGAGCAAAATAGGTATTTGTTCTATCAAAGATAATATATCAACTATGATTAATCATCTCCTTTTATCTTCGCATTTGTATTTTTTGAAATTGTTTTTAAACTTTTCTTAAAGTCGTTTTTGAGATTATCGGATTCATTCAATTGCATAGAATGCTGTAATGAATCACTATTAAAATGAGGTGACCCCCAAAAGTTGGACTTAATGGCGTAGCAGTTTAAGGCTGTTGCGCCATTTTTTATGCTGCC
>CANQXR010000016.1 GCA_947627855.1 uncultured Clostridia bacterium | reverse complement strand
CTCTCCCTCGCCCCTGTGCCTGCCCCTGCCCGCGGCCCGCCGCCCACCCCGCCCGACCGCCAAGCCGACAAACCATCAGAGATGGTTTGTCGGCTTGGCGGTCGGGCGGGGCGGGCGGCGTGGCAACCCCAAAAATTTTAACAAAAATTACTCAAAAATGTTGAAAATTTATGTTGATTTGTGATATAATAAAATCAACATATATTTTATTTAAAGAAAGGAAGAGATAAAATTGAAAAAAAGGCTTTTTTCATTGTTTCTGTCAGCCTGTATGGCAATGACGGGAATGACCCTTGCCACTCCTGTGGAAATAATGGCGGCTGATAATATAGCTGCCTTTCCCGGCGCTGAGGGCGGCGGAAAATTTGCCACAGGCGGACGCGGAGGAACCGTATATCATGTCACAAATCTCAATGACAGCGGTCCCGGTTCATTCAGAGATGCCGTTTCAGGTTCAAACAGAATAGTCGTATTTGACGTAGGCGGCACAATAGAGCTTAAAAGCGATGTTGTCGTAAAATCCAATGTTACCATAGCCGGTCAGACGGCTCCCGGAGGTCATGGCGTGACCCTTAAAAATTATAAGGTCGGTCTTGGCGGCTCAAACATAATTATGCGTTACATAAGCTCCCGTCCCGGCGAGCGCGGCACCACACAGGACTATGACGCCCTCGGCGGCTCGGACGGCTCCAACTCAATAATCGACCACTGCGCTTTCGGCTGGGCGAACGATGAGCAGTGGGGACTTTATTCAAACAACGATATGTATACGACCCAGTGGTCGATCGTAGGTCCTTCAAACTCATTCTCATACCACAGCAAGGGCATACACGGCTTCGGCGTTATGTTCGGTAAATCAAACGCCACATGGCACCACAACCTTATAGCCCACAACATTTCAAGAAATTTCAGAGGCAAGGTTGCGGGCACAAACACAGCCGAATTCGTAAACAACGTAATATATAACTGGGGCTATCAGACAGCATACGGTACTCTCGGTCATCTCAACTACGTGGGCAACTACCTCAAAAAAGGCGCAAAAACCACAGGCGACAGATATATAAGCATTTCTTCAGGCTCCGGCTATGAGAATTTCAGATTCTATATGAACGGAAACAAGCTTGTTGACAAAGACGGCTCAGTTAAAATAGCTGAGGGCGAGGAATGGGACAAAGGCATAAACTACGGCTCATCAGGCTATACAAAGGACAGCTTCTATTCAGCTTCACCCTTTAAAATCTTAAATAATTCTCAGGATATAGCCTATGTAAACAAAGCCGAATCAGCTGATGAAGCCTACAATAACGTAACCTCCTTTGTAGGTCCCGCTATAAACGCCGCATCAAGAACCGCCATAGATGCAGAGGTCATAAACGACACCCTTACAGGCAGCGGCTCTCTCTCGGGCGGCAGACCCATTTCAAGTGCAAGTGCCACACAGAAAGAGGAAATAGACAAATATGGCATAGAATATGTTGAATATGTATTCCCCGAAACCGTAACAAAGGAATCGGCAGGAGAAAAATACACCGACACCGACAACGATGGTATGCCCGACTGGTGGGAGCTTGAAAGAGGACTTGATCCTTACAGCAATACAAAGGCGGAAACAAACGGCGACTACTGCGGACAGGGCTATACAAATATAGAATATTATATAAATGACCTTACAATCAATTCCTTCCCTGAGGGCACAGTAACATTATCACCCACAGTGGGCGCAGAAGTCACTGTAAATCCCAATGTAAGCGAATCGGACGAAACCGGCAATGTCATAAGAAACACCATTGCAAGAGCTATGGCTTATATTGAAGGCTCCGACTCACAGGGAACAAAAACCATCTACATCACAGACGGCACATACAACGAGGACATAACCGTTGATATAGACAATGTAAATATTGAAGCTGCCGAGGGCTCCTCCTCCGTCAAGGTGGGAAACCTCACAGTAAACGGTGCAAACTTCACATCCGAATCAATTGACTTCGACGGCATAAGCATAAACGGCGACAGTGCTGTGCTTACCGGCTGCGGCGGTTCATCAGTCAGGCTTGCAAACGGCAGCCGCTCATACTTCACAGGCTGCACCATAAGCGGCGGCGACAATCTGATCGACAGTAAAAACGCACAGTCCGTATTTGAAGACTGTACGATCACATCCACAGGCACTGTTGCAAATGTGGAAACACAGGCTCCGTCAGCCTACGGCGTAATGTTTAAGGACAGCGCTGTTACCGGCGTTGATATGGTCAGATCGTCAGGCACAGGTATGGCTGCGGCATATAACTGTACTCTCAGCATAAGCGGCAGCAGACATTCGGGAGATTCCCTTACATATGCCGAAAGCGGCTGTACTCCTGCCGACACAGCTGCCCTTGGCGAAACGGAATTCCTCAATAAGCACTACGGTCCTTACAACTTCACAAAGGGAGCCTACGGCAAGGACGAGGACGGCTGGAATCCCGGCGGCTGGGCAACAGAAACTCCGCAGGAAAGCTTAAAGGCGCTTGCCGACAGTATAAGCGTTCCTTCCGTGGTAACAAAAAATACACCTGTGACGACCTCCTTTGAAAACGATCCCGATGTAAAGGTTGTATGGACAAGCGACAATTCCGAAAGATTCTCTCAGAATACGATCACCATAGGCGAATATGGCGAAGGCTCCGTTGAAATACACCTTACGGCTACAATCTCAAAGGCAGGACTTGCTGACGAGGTAAGGCAATTTACGGTTACGGTAGGCTCATCTGCCCTTGACGAAAACGGACTGGTAAGCTTTGACGAGCTTAACGCAGGCGACAGCCCCGTTTATTTCACCGACAGCAATCCCAACGACGACAGCATAACAAGCTCCATAGTTGACAATATAAACGGCGTAACCTTCTCCGATCACGACAAATTCTTTATGATAGACCAGTCAGCAAAGACAGGTGAAAATATTCACAGCTTTGCGTGGGTATTTGCAAATGACAATGTAAAGGACTCGGTATATGAAGCAAGCTATGATGTATACCTCTCAGACATATCCACAGACGGCTATTGCGAAGCTTATGTAAGAGGTACAAACACAGTCGGTCAGGCAAGATTTATAGAAACAGGCGGCGACTACTGCATAATGGGTTATCAGAACAAAACCACAAGAAGCGAGCTTGTAACGGCAGGCTCTCAGTGGTACACAGTAAAGGTAGCCGTAGATTCCACAAACCTTAGCAGCGGAACACAGCCCAAGGTAAACTACTATCTCTATGATGCAGACGGCGAGCTTGTAAGCAGCCTTAAAAACTGCGGCACAGCCACCGACTTCACAGCCGAAACAGCAGAAAACTTCGCTGCAAACAGAATAGAATTCAGACCCAACAGAAATTATGATAAGGTTAAGTTCTATGTTGACAACCTGAGCTATACAAACCTTACCAAGCTTGCAGAGCAGGACGCAGAGGAAATCAGCAAAACGCCCACTCTCAATCTCAGCGGAACGGATAAGCTGCCCGTATACGGCGCACATATGACAGATATAAGCTGGACGACCGTAGGCGGCGGCGAGGGCATAGTAAACAGCGACGGAACTATCAACTATGACAAATTCGCATCTGCCGTTGTAAAGGTAAAGGCAATAGTAAGCTCCGGCTCTGACTTCAAGGGTCAGGCGGAATCCGAAGTTATTACCTTAAATATTACCGGCACAGGTTCGGGAAATGTGGAAGAAGCAGACCCAAGCTTTGAAAACACAGACGATTTCTCCGACTGGAACATACAGATAAACCAGAGCGCCGTAATAGACAAGGCAGACACCACGGAAATATCGGGAAATGGTTCTGCAAAGATAAAGCTGAGCGACAAAGCCGTATTCAAGACACTTGACAGCGCCGTTGGCACAGGCAAGGTTACACTGAGTGTTGACTTCCTCAGACAGATGAACAACGACTCAAAAAGGTCCTTCAGAATTTATCTTGAGAATGCCGAAACCCCCAACTCCGGCGGAACGGCAACAGCGGAATTTTCATCTGACAACATAATCTATCATCTCATGGACGCAGGCGACGAGGTATATTCCGTAATAAGCGATAATCCAGGCGCAAACACTGCCGTAGAAACCGATTTAGGCTGTTCGGTGGAAAACGATAAGTGGTACAGAGCGGTAATAGAAGTTGATGTTGACAGCAAAACCGCAACAACAAGTCTTTATCTCCATGGCACAAACGGTGAATACAGCCCCGACGGAGCTTTTGACACACCTCTTGCCAAGGTCACAACACCGCTCATAAGCAAAACACCTATGCAGATAAAGCAGATAAGACTTGTCAGAACAGCTAATCCTTCAACGGTATTCTTCGACAATGTATCTCTTAAGACCGAAAAGGACGAGCCTGAAAATCCGCCCGTATCTCCCGAAGATCTGGGCGATATAGACGATGACGACATTATAACAAGTAATGACGCAGCACTGGCCAATATCATAGCAAACGGCGGCGAACACGTAAACGCAGCAAGGGCCGATGTAAACGGCGACAATGTTGTTGACCTGAATGACGTCAATGCAATTATGAAAAAAGTTTTAAGAGCATCGGAAAATTTCACTTCCGAAAAAACAGCTTAATATTCTGAAATCTCTTCATATATAAAATACGCCTCCGACTGTCGGTCACAAAGCCGACAGCCGGAGGGTTTTTTAAGGGACAGTATATATGAATCCGTATAATATTTATCGTGTTGCGATAAATATTACTTGACATACGATAACACCGATGATATAATGTAATTAAATTAAGTAAAGAGGAGGACTTGGAGTCATGAAACAGAGCACACTTTCAAAATGGCTGAAATTAATTATTGCGGGAGTGGGAATATGCGGCATTATCATATATTCGGCTGTGATTCCCAAGGCGGCGAGGGCGGCGGTGTGGCAGTTTCCCGAATTAAGCGACTGCGTGCTGCCTTGGCTTATACTGATATGGATAACGGCGGTGCCGTGTTTTGTCGCTCTTGTTATTGCTTGGAGGATTGCTGCCAATATAGGTGCAGACCGTTCGTTTTCGATGGAAAATGCAGAACTGCTGAAATGGATATCCATTCTTGCCGCCGCAGATTCTGTAATATTGTTTGTGGGAAATCTGATTTATTTGCTGTTTGATATAAATTATCTCGGCATTATACTGTTTTCATGTATGATTGAATTTTTCGGAATTGCCATATCGGTTGCCTCCGCAGCACTGTCCCATCTGGTTATGAAAGCTGCCGAGCTTCAGGAGCAAAGCGATCTGACAATATAGGAGGAATATCAATGGAAGGTGAAATTATATTCAATATTGACGTTATGCTGGCAAAACGCAAAATGAGCGTTACGGAGCTTGCGGAACGTGTCGGAATAACCATCGCAAATATATCCGTTCTGAAAAACGGCAAGGCAAAGGCTCTGAAAATATCCACTCTCGCCAAGCTTTGCGCCGCTCTTGACTGTCAGCCCGGCGATATTCTTGAATACCGACAGCTTTCCCGCTGAAAAGTCGGCTTGCACATAATGTAGGATATAAAGGAGTGTGATTTCTGTGAAACGTATTATTTTAACAGTCATAGCCTTGTCTGCGGTCTTATTTATTTCCGCCTGCGCCCATCTGACCACCGAAGGAGCCATATCGGAGGAGATAGGTGTCGATATATCAGACGGCAATATAATATCGGGCTTTGATAACCACGGAGGATTTCACGGCGATGGGTGTTCCTTTTATATCGTGGAGTTTGAAGATGGCAAAATGGCTGAACGGCTCAGCAAAAATGAGCAGTGGAAGGAGCTTCCTTTGGACGAAACCGTTCAGACACTGGTATATGGAATTTCTGACGAAACAGGCAGCAAAGGACCGTATGTAACAGACGATAACAACAACTGCCTTATACCGGAAATTCAGAATGGTTATTATACATTAACAGACAGGTACCTGCAATACTATCCGGAGGAAAAAGACAAATCCATTTTGGATAGGGCTGCTTTAAATTATACATTGGGCATCTATGACTCTGACACAAATATACTATACTTTTTCAGAGAAGATACCTGAGAGCTGTTAATTTCAATATTTTATAATGTCTGAATCTGAAAAATTTTTTTCTTCTTTAAATTGTTATTTTCATTTATCACAAGAGGAGATAACCAAAGCCGTTATTTTTCCATCAATTAAAGCTTTTTCGGCAGTCGCCCCAAGATGTCATAGAAACTTAGGGCGATTTTTTTCTGAGCAAGCATAATCCATTCCAAACAGGGCTGCTTTAAATTATTATTTTCATTTATTACAAGAGGAGATGACCAAATCCGTTATCCCTCCATCAATCAAAGCTTTTTATTCAACAGTCGCCCCAAGACGTCATAGAAACTTAGGGCGATTTTTTTCTGAGCAAGCATAACCCATTCCGAACAGGGCTGCTTTAAATTATTTTTTCATTTATTACAAGAGGAGATAACCAAAGCCATTATCTCTCCATCAATTAAAGCTTTTTATTCAGCAGTTGCCCCAAGACGTCATAGAAACTTAGGGCGATTTTTTTCTGAGCAAGCATAATACATTCCGTACAGGGCTGCTTTAAATTATTATTTTCATTTATCACAAGAGGAGATAACCAAAGCCGTTATCCCTCCATCAATTAAAGCTTTTTATTCGGCAGTTGCCCCAAGACGTCATAGAAACTCAGGGCGATTTTTTTCCGAGCAAGCATAATCTATTCCGTACAGGGCTGCTTTAAATTATTATTTTCATTTATTACAAGAGGAGATAACCAAAGCCGTTATTTTTCCATCAATTAAAGCTTTTTCAGCAGTTGCCACAAGACGCCGTATATTGTTTTATACTTATATATTCCGGAAATTTAAAATGCACCTCCGGCTTGTGAGCATTACAGCTTACTTTCGGAGGTGCGGTTTTTTGTTATGCGGTCGGGGTCTGATTTCTGACAGACTTTATGCAGTCCTCAAAACCGCCCTTTATTATATTGATACAGGCACAGCCTATCATAAGATTTACGCACATACCGAAATCCTCTACGGAATATCCGAGATTGTCGTATTCTCCTATTCTGCTGCGCAGTGAAGAAATATCCTGTGTATAACCAAATATTTTCTTACCCTTTGCATAGCCATAGCCTATTTCAAACGCCGTTCCCGAATCCATATCCTGTCCACGGAAATCGTTCAGGTTTGCGCAGATGATATCAGCCTTGTTTATAAGCGCAAGGTTTCCGCCGAATATTTTCCTTGGGTCGCTGCTTTCGTTGTCCAGTGGATAAAGCCCTTCAAAGCCGTATTCTGCGCATATTTTTTTAAGAGCCTTACCCTTTTCCACGGCATCGGGGCTAAACACATCGAAGCCGGCAATATATATACTACCCGACACAGCTATGCCCTCTGTATCCTGCTGCTTCAGCCTCGTCAAGGGAAGAAAAATACACCCTGTTTTCCTCTTTGGGCAGCGAGCCGCAGTCGGCGCTGTGAACGACCTTTGAATTCTTATTTCCCACAAAGCTGTTTTCGGGGGTTACGGCGTTTTCCTCCTCTGCTTCGTCTGTGGGATTGGCTGCGGATTCGTATTCACCGCTTTGGGGAGCGCCCTCATTTTCGGTATATACACTGAGGTTTTCACCGTCAGAGGTTATATAGATATCTCCCACGTCCTTTGTGATGTATGTCTTTATACCTCTGAGTCTGTCCATGGTTTCGTCATGGGGGTGTCCGTAGGAATTTCCCTCTCCGCAGGATATTACGGCATATTCGGGTCTAACTTCGTCAAGAAATTCCCTTGTTGATGAATATGCGCTGCCATGGTGACCGACCTTAAGCACGTCAGCCGACAAATCAAAGCCCCTGTCTATCATATTATACTCCGACTGTCTGCCTGCGTCCCCTGTAAACAGGAAGGTATTGTCGCCATAGGTCATTCTGAGCACGATGGAATATTCATTGCAGTCACGCTCCTGATTTTCCAAGGGAGAAAGTATCTCGCACTTTGCTTCTCCAAGGGTAAATTCCTCCGGAGCGCTTGGGTATATGGTATTTACATTGTATTCTTCAAGCTCCTCAAGCATATTTTCGTATGTTGCGCTTGTATAGTTTCCTTCCACATCGGGAAGGTAAAAATTGTCTATATCATAATTTTCTATTACATAATCCATTCTGCCTATGTGGTCATAGTGGGGGTGGGTCGCAACAACAACGTCAAGTCTGTCTATATTCTGGGCTTCAAGAGCCTTTTCAATCGGATTTGCGTCATTGCTTTCCGCTGCTCCTGCATCTATAAGCATATGCTCGTCTGTGGGCGTTGAAATAAGAATGCTGTCCGCCTGTCCCACATCTATATACTCAACTTTAAGCAGTCCGTCAGAATCAGCCCCCTGTGCTGAGGGTGCAGCAGTTTCGGAAGAGCTTATGTTGTTTTCGGCAGGACTTAAGTCCACAGACTGACAGCCGGAAAAAAGACCCGACAGCAAAGTGCAAAGCAAAAGGACTGTAAACAATTTCGTTTTATTCATTTCAATAATCCTCTTCCGGCAGATGTTCATGCTCGCTTATGTCGTTTACGGGTTTTTCAAGCCCCTCTATAACTATACCGTTCTTTTCGGCATAGTCCCAAAGGGCAGCGTGCAGAGCCTCCTCTGCAAGACAGGAGCAATGAACCTTAATTGGCGGCAGTCCGTCAAGAGCCTCCATAACCGCCTTATTTGTAATTTCAAGGGCTTCTTTAATTGTTTTTCCCTTTATAAGCTCGGTAGCCATAGAGCTTGTGGCAACAGCCGCACCGCAGCCGAAGGTTTTGAATTTGGCGTCAAGAACAACGCCGTCCTCTATTTTAAGGAAAATTTTCATTATATCTCCGCATTTGGCATTACCCACAGTGCCTACGCCGCTTGCGTCCTCTATTTCGCCTACGTTTCTCGGATTCATAAAATGATCCATTACCTTTTCACTGTACATCATATTAAATCAACCTCTCTTATTCTTAATATATTCTTCATACAACGGCGACATCTGTCTGAGTCTTTCGATTATAGGGGGAAGCTTTTCTATGAGATAGTCGGCTTCTTCCTCTGTATTGAAGCGTCCCAATGTTATTCTCAGGGAGCCGTGAGCCTTTTCGTGGGGCAGCCCTATGGCAAGAAGCACATGGGAGGGATCGAGAGAGCCTGACGTGCAGGCACTTCCGCTTGAGCCGCATATTCCATACATATCGAGAAGAAGAAGTATTGATTCTCCCTCTACAAATTCAAATGAAATGTTTATATTTCCCGGCAGTCTTTTTTCTCTTGAGCCGTTAAGCCAGCAGTGATCTATTTTTGAAAGTATGCCGTCAATAATGCGGTCTCTCATTCTGCGCTGTCTTTCCGTTTCCTCCTGCATATTGGCGCAGGCGCTTTCCACAGCCTTGCCAAGACCGACTATGCCGGGTACGTTTTCCGTTGTGGCTCTTCTTCCTCTTTCCTGCTGACCGCCGTGAATAAGATTCTTTATTTTTATGCCCTTTCTTATATATAAGGCTCCTACGCCTTTTGGGGCATAGAGCTTATGTCCCGACATTGACATAAGATCGATATTAAGTTCCTTAACGTCGATAGGCACGTGTCCCGCCGCCTGAACAGCATCAGTATGGAAAATTATGCCGTGTTCCCTTGCGATTTTTCCTATCTCGCCTATGGGCTGAATAGTGCCTATTTCGTTGTTTGCGAACATTACGGTAATAAGAATGGTGTCAGGTCTTATGGCTTTTTTAAGATCGTCAAGGCTTATAAGTCCGTCTTGATCCACCGGAAGATAGGTTATTTCATATCCCTTTGTTTCAAGATATTCACAGGTATGCAGAACGGCGTGATGTTCTATTGCCGTTGTTATAATATGTCTGCCCTTATCGGCATAGGCTTCGGCGATCCCCTTTATTGCCCAGTTATCCGATTCGGAGCCGCCGGAGGTGAAATAGATTTCTTTCGTATCGGCGTTGAATGCCCTTGCCACCTTTTCTCTTGCTTTTTCAACGGCTTCCTTTGTTTTCTGAGCCGGAGTATATATGCTTGACGGATTGAAATAAGACTCGGAAAAATATTTTGATATCTCGTCTATAACCTCCGGACTTACTCTTGTAGTGGCGGCATTGTCAAAGTAATATATCCTATCCAATTTAAAAACTCCTTTTTAATTTATTTTTTATGGCAGCAGATCCTTAAGTGTTATGGATTCCGCCGTTTCGATAAGGCTTGTGCTCAGCTTTTTCCACACGTCCTTTGTCTGACAGCTTCCGCAGTCGCCTGAGCCGCATGCGCCGTCCTCGCCACATTCCACAAGGCTAAGCGAGCCTTCAAGAACCTCAAGAACCTCGCACACGGTAATTTCTTCGGGGCTTTTACCAAGAGTATAGCCTCCTCCCGCTCCTCTTATGCTGTTTACAAGTCCCGCTTTTTTCAGTACGGCTATAAGCTGTTCCAGATAGTTTTCGGAAATGCCGTTTCTTTTGGCTATCTGATTTAACGAAACCGTACCTTTTTTCTCATTTGCGGCTATATCAGCCATAGCTTTAAGCCCATATCTTGCTCTTGTAGATAATTTCAAAGGACCACCTCGCTGTTGTATTAAATAAATCCAACTTTTTTACTCGGTATTATTATAATATAACTATTACGTTATTTTGTCAAGACATTTCAGCATATTTATTCAAGGTTCCGCGGCGACTGCATCCGAATCGTTTATAACGATTCGGATGCAGTCGCCGCGGGTCGAGGGGGCGGGGCAGGGGAGCAAAAATCAGTCGTGGGAGGGCAAGCCCTCCCACGACTGATTTTTGCTCCCCTGCCCCGCCCCCTCGACGTCCCATTGCCGCATTGGCTATCCGAAGGGTTTTTACTGAGCGCAGTACGGGCTTTATGTGGCTTTTCCCGAAAACTGCGTCATATAGAGGTCATAATATCGCTCTTTTTTGGCGAGAAGCTCTTTATGGCTGCCCATTTCGCTGATTCTGCCGTTATGCAGCACTACTATTATATCCGCGTCCTGTATGGTTGACAGGCGGTGGGCAATTATCAGGCTTGTTCTGTCCTTCATGATACTGACCATAGCGTCCTGTATATTTTTTTCGGTTCTTGTATCAACGCTTGAGGTCGCTTCATCAAGTATAAGTATTTTCGGAGAGGCGAGAAAGGCTCTTCCTATTGACAGAAGCTGGCACTGACCCTGGGACAGATTCTGTCCGGAGCGGGATATGACAGTATCGTATCCATGGGGCATATACGTTATCATATTATGGCAGTTGCTTATTTTTGCTGCCCTTATCATTTCCTCATCGGAGGCATCGGAACGGGAATATTTCAGATTATTTCTGACGGTATCGCTGAAAAGTACGGTATCCTGCAAAACAATAGCCGTATTCTTCCTCAGCTCGTCAAGTCTTATATCCTTTATATTCACTCCGTCTATGAGAATTTCTCCGCTGTCAATATCGTAAAATCTCATAAGAAGATTTACAACGGTCGTCTTTCCGCTGCCTGTCGCTCCTACAAGGGCAACCTTCTGACCTGCGCTGACCTTAAGGCTGAAATTTTTCAGAATGGGCTTGCCCTCATAATAGGAGAAGTTCACATTTCTGAATTCAATAATGCCCTTTGCGTTGTCCATATCAAGGCTGCCTCTTTTATCCTCGCTTTCCTCGTCCATTATTTCAAACACTCTCTCGGCGCCTGCCACTGCGCTCTGTATCTGCCCGTAAATCTGGGCAAGCTCGTCCACGGGTCTGCCGAACTGCTTTGCGTAAACTATAAATGCCGAAATAATGCCTATGGAAATATAGCCCTTTATGGCAAAATAACCTCCGAAGGCTGCAATTATTACAAAGCTTGCGTTGTTTATGACATTCATACAGGGACCCATAGAGCTGCCTATTATTTCCGCAAGAATGCCTGTTGCGGTGAGGTCGTCTGAGGTTTCGGCAAAATCCTTTGCCGCCTGTTCGCCGTAATTATATGCCGTTACGGTTTTATAGCCTGTTATCATTTCCTCGACCTCGGCGTTAAGCTCTCCGAGAAGCTGTTGTCTTTTGAGATAGAACTTACGCATAAGCTTTGACAGCAGCTTTGTTATGCCCACCGTCATTATAACGGTTATGCACGAGAGAACGGCAAGTCTTGGGCACAGGTTCAACATCATAACGACCGTTCCCACTATCATAAGAATGCCTGAAGCCATAGGTCCTATGGACTGGGAAATTATCTGTGATATATTTTCAACATCGTTGGTCATACGGCTCATAATGTCACCGTGGGGGTGATTGTCTATGTATTTTATGGGCAGATTTATTATTTTGTCGAATAAATCGTTCCTCATTCTCTGTACTATTCTCTGACTGAGTCCTGCGCTTAACATATTCTGCAAAAATGTGCATATGCAGCTTATTAAATAAATTGCCATCATATACATAAGTATTTTGGGGAGCTGTGAAAATTCCCCCGCCGCAATTGCGTCTATGGCGCTGCTCTGAAACCTCGGAACGGCAACCGAACATACGACCACAACGGAAACAGCCGCAAAAAGCCCCGAAAAAATAAGCTTTTCATCGCCGAAATATTTAAAAAGCCTTATCATGGTTTTTCTGCCGTTTTCGGGCTTTTCCGTTTCTCCTCTCTGCCGCCTTATTCTTGCGCCGGGCAAACGATAGTTGTTCATCTGCGCCGAATTGTTTTCAGACATTTACACCGCCTCCCCTATATTTCCTTTAAGCTGGGAATTATATATGTCCTGATAGATTTCGTTTGTTTCAAGAAGCTCCGCATGGGTACCGCAGGCATCTATCCGCCCCTCGTCAAGTATTACTATCCTGTCCGCATTCTTCACGGAGGCTATCCTTTGGGCAATTATGATTTTTGTGGTGTCCGGATATTTTGCGTTGAGGGATTTATAGAATGCCGCCTCTGTGCACAGATCCAGTGCGCTTGTGGAATCATCAAGTATAAGTATTTCGGCATTTTTTATTATGCCCCTGCTTATGGCTATTCTCTGACGCTGACCTCCCGAAAGGCTCATTCCCTTTTCCGCAGCAAGGCTCTTATAACCACCGGCACGGCGCTCTATGAATTCCTTTGCCTGTGCTGTTTCCGCCGCAGCCTCGACCTCCCCATGAGATGCGCCGCTTTTGCCGAGGAGTATATTTTCCTCTATGGTCGTGTTGAAAAGCTCACTTTTCTGAAGCACCACCGAAATTTTGCTGCGGAGCGCCGAAAGCTTATAAGCCTTTACATCTACGCCGTCAACAAATATCTGTCCGCTGTCCGCATCGTAAAATCTTGGGATAAGAGATGCAAGGCTCGTCTTTCCGCTGCCTGTTGCCCCCAGAACAGCCACCGTTTCTCCTTTGTTTATTGTCAGATTTATATTCTTTAATATTGTGGAGCTGCCATAGCCGAAGGATACATTTCTGAATTCCACGGTTCCTTTGATATCCGTTGCGCCGTCAAAATCCCCATCGGCAATGGAAGGCTCGGTGTCAAGAATTTCATTTATACGTTCCGCAGACGCCATACCTCTTGATACCGTTTGGAATATCATATTCATACGCATAACGGCGTTGAGTATCTGCGTTATGTACGTCACCGCAGCCATAACAGCCCCCGGAGTTATGCCGCCGCCCCTGACGCTTATCCCTCCGAGATAAATCACAGCCACAACAGCCGAATTGAGGAATATATTCATAATTGGCGACATATATGCAAAAAGCGTAAGCACTCTCAGCTGAGTATCCACAAGGTCTTTATTTGCTTCGGAAAATCTCCCAAGCTCGTGTTTTTCCTTTACATATGCCTTGACGACCCTTGCTCCCGATATATTTTCCTGCATAACCCCGTTAAGTCCGTCAAGCTTTTTCTGAAGTGTCCCGAAAATAGGCGCTGATTTGGCAATAAAGAATATAACGCAGCCGAGTATGACGGGCAGAGCGCAGATTATGACTATGCCAAAGCTTAAATCCAAGGTCAGCAGGCAGATAATTCCGCCTATAATTATAAGTCCTGTTCTTACAAAGCCCCTGATGCACTGTGTAACAAGATTCTGAAGCTGAGTTATGTCATTTGTTATACGGGTGATTATAGAGCCTGTGGAAAATTTATCCGTCTGCTCAAATGAAAAGCCCAGTGTTTTTCTGAAGCAGTCCTTTCTGATGTCGTTTCCGAAATTCTGACTGCACAGGTTTGCAAAAACGCCGGAGAGTATGCCGCAGAATCCGCCTATGCAGACAAACAGAACCATTTTAAGCCCCACGGAAAAGACAATGCCGAGATTTCCTCCGCCGCCGTCCGAAAGCCCCAAAACTCCCTCGTCCACTATGATTTTCATAAGCTTGGGCTGGAGAAGGTCCATATATACCTCGCCAAACATAAGCAGAGGCGCCAATATGCAGAATATGTAATATTTTTTCAGATATTTAAACATATTTATCCTCCTTTTGATGATATGGCGTATAATTAACTTCAAATGTATTCTCCCAATATGCAAGAAGCCTTGACAACAGCGTTTCAAGCTGCTCCTGCTCGTCCACGGTCAGGGCGTCAAACAATATCCGGTTCTGCTCATATTCTTCTCTCTTTTTGAGATTATAAAAGGCTTCACCCTGGGGTGTCGGCTTTATTTTAAACTGCCTTTTGTCCTCCGCAGACTTCTCTCGTGTTATCAGTCCCTTGCTTTCAAGCTTTATCAGAAATTCGCTCAGAGAGCCGGAACGTATATTCACAAGCTCAAGAAGTCTTTTCTGGCTTATTTCTCCCTCTTTTACCAGAATATCCATTATTTTGCGCTGTCCCTTTTTCCCGCCCTTGCGGTGATAAAGAAAATGTCCGCATTTTTCCATAATATTGAGAAGCCGCTCATTTTCCACATATATCATCTCCAAATTAATAAGGTACCTTGATATTATCACAGCCCAATGGCAATGTCAAGGTACCTTGTCAATTTTTAATTTATATATTCTGTCTTCTATCTCACCGGCTATTCTGCTTATTGTCTTTTTGCCGCAGTCTATAACAATATCCGCATATTTCTCATAAAGGGGCGTTCTCTCGTCATAAAGCTGTCGGAGAGTCTGACCTTTTTTCATTGCAACTCCCCTTTTGCTCAGATTTCCAAGTCTGTTTGAAATACTTCTGCAGCTTTGCTTAAGATATACAACCTTTCCCAAATTTTTAAGGTTTGCCATTGCTTCTTTTCCATAAACAGCACTTCCGCCTGTGGCAATAACGGTTTTTTCGGCTTTTATATGGCTTAAAATGCTGTTTTCCGTTTCCTTGAAGCCCTCCGTACCCCTTTGGGCTATTATATCGTTAAGCAGCATTCCCACCTGCTCCTGAATTACTATATCCGTATCCATAAAGCGATAGCCCATTCTTTTTGCCAGAACAACGCCTACGGTGCTTTTGCCTGCCCCCGGCATTCCTATGAGAATTATATTTTCCATATGGCTCTCTCCCCAAAAAAATAACCCCGTAAAAGCTTACGGGGTAATAATGAATCTGAAATGCGGATAACAGGACTTGAACCTGCACCGGGAAAACCCCCGATAAGAACCTGAATCTTACGCGTCTGCCAATTCCGCCATATCCGCAGAACAAATTGATTGCTCTACCAAACAACCGTGAATTATTATATCATATGTTGTCCCGATTGTAAAGTCCTATTTTTCAATTTATTTCATCTTCATCGGAGGTGTGCTCCTCCGGCGTATCGTCAGCCGGCTCTTCGATTATTCCGGAAATCGGCTCTTCGGCTGTGTCGGAGGTCGGCTCCTCGGTTATTTCGGAAGTCTGTTCCCCGGCTGTGTCGGTTATCTGTGTGTACGGCACAGCTGTTTCACCGTCACCTGCGGGCGATGGGCTGCCGCCGCTTATATACTCATAATAGTGTACAAATGAAAGTCTTATATAGGGCGAAAGCACAAAAAAGTATGCCGCAAAAATAAGTATATAAATTAAAACGTACAGCATAAAAAATACAAAAATAATGTATGCTGCTGAGGTCACATTTGCAAGCATGGCAAAAAATACAGCCACAAAGGGCGCAAGTATAACAACAGGCAGCAGATACCAGCCTATAAACGACAGTCCAAGCATAATCATTTTGCCCATGTGACCCTTTGTGAGGTTCCATGAATACTTCAGTGCCTCAAGGGGCTTGCGCTCCGGATCATCTGCGACAACATAGCTCATATAGAAAAACTTTATCTGTAAAAACAGGAATATTATAAAAATGGCTATAAAAACTGCGATGGCTGCTGCGACCATTACGGGAGAAAGTCCGCCCCTCCGATTGTATGCAATAAAATTTGCCAGTAATACTGCCACAACGGCGCCTATCGCCAATATGTAGACGACAAATATAATAAGACTCCTCAGAAAAAGTGTTGCTATTATATTTAAAGGATTTCTTTTATAATAGGCAAAAATCTCCTGAGATTTTGGCGCACGGTTTCTTGCGGCGCTGAGATAAAAGCCTGAAATACCCACCTCAAAGGGCATAAGGGCAAGTGACGCTATCAGCTGTAAGAGCAGTAAAACAGAAGCAGAAAGAATACTTGCATAAATATTGGCAGAAAGCGGAAAAGCCGCTCCGCTGAACATTCCCGCTCTTGCTGCCATAGTGATGCTGAAGGGTGCGACAGCCATCCTTACAGCCATGGAGAAAAGTATGCTCACGCCTATAATGATAAGGTTCACAAGCAATATCTGAGCAAAGTTTTCCTTATATGCTTTCCACCCTTTTCTTTTTATTTCTTTGCAAGTCATAGTATAACCCCCTTTTTTTAGGCTATGTATCGTTCTGCGCTCCTCCGTAGGAAGAGCGCCTTTGTCATAATTTTACATATACGGCGGATGAATAGCCGGGAAGAGATGTTCTGAGAAGTCCGTCCGAAACCGTATACTGCTTTATTTTGTCCGTAAAGCTGTGAATATCGGACATTACTATTCTGGTGAATACATCGCCGTCAAGGGCATTCACCTTCCATACGGGAATATCAACGGTCATTTCGGAGTCATTGTTGTTCAGAAAGACCACAATGCTCTCATTGTCACTGAATCTGCCATAGCTTATTATGCCGTAGTTCTTATACAAAAACATAAACGAGCCTGTTTTCAGACAATCATATGACTTGTGTATGGTTATGAGCTTTTTATAGAAGCCTAAAATTTCTCTGTCCTCCCGTCCCCAAGGATAGGGGCGGCGGTTGTCGGGGTCGGTCCACCCTGTAAGACCCGCCTCATCTCCGTAATATATGGTGGGTGCACCGGGAAAGGTCATCTGAAAGGTGATAGCCTCCTTCATAATGCCCTTGTTTATGCCTGTGTCGGCAGCCTCAGAGCCAACCGTATGAAGTCTGCCCACCCTCCTGTTTGTTCTTGTAAGAAAACGGCTGTGGTCGTGGTTTGAAAGCTCATTCATAGCAGTGGAAAGGGATTCCCAGCTCATTCGTGCCATATGATAGCGCATAGTCTGCTCAAAGTTCAGGGCATTGTTGAAAAAGCCGTCATTGCGTTCTTCGCTGTGCTTCTCCATACCTGTGAGAAACCACGTTATAGGCTCCATAAAAGCATCATAATTCATAATGGTGTCCCATTCTCCGCCGCAAAGCCACGGCTTTGAATCGCCGTAGTTTTCCGCAAGTATTATCGCCTCCGGATTGGCTTTCTTTACCTCCTCCCTGAATTCACGCCAGAATTTGTGGTTGAACTCAGGGCTTCTGCCCAAATCCGCCGCAACGTCAAGCCGCCAGCCGTCGGCGTTGTAGGGGGGCGATACCCATTTTCTGCCTATATTTATAATATAATTCTTAAGCTCATCGGAGTCCTCATAATTCAGCTTGGGGTGGTTGTCATGACCCCACCAGCTGTCATAGCAGTCGTTTCCGGGCCAGTTGCTGTCATACCACTGGAAGTAGTCGTGATATTTGCTCTGCTCAGACATATATGCTCCCTCAGGATAACCGTTTCTCGAATAGAAGCCCTCCTTGTCGAGCCACTTGTTGAATGCTCCGCAGTGGTTGAAAACGCCGTCAAGAATTATTTTTATGCCCTTTGAATGTGCTATTCTTATAAGCTTTATCATAAGCTCGTTGCTGGCTTCAAGGTTTGCTTTGTCCGTGGTGCGCTTTACATACATTGAGGCAAACTTATTGCTCATTGTATTTCTTGTAAGGGGTGTGCCGCCGTCCTTTATTATAACGCCGAAATGAGGATCTATATAGTCGTAATCCTGTATATCGTACTTATGGGAGCTTGGAGAAACGAAAAGGGGCGTAAAATATATGGCGTCCACTCCAAGGTCTTTGAGATAGTCCATTTTCTTGATCACGCCTGCGAGATCTCCCCCGTAAAACCTGCATATATCATCGGGCAGTACAGGCGAATTCCAATCCTTTACCTTCTGCGCCACTCTGCCCATATACAGATATTCGTTGTCCTCCACATCGTTTGCATCATCGCCGTTGCAGAATCTGTCGGGGAATATCTGATACATTACCGCGCCCTTTGCCCAATCGGGAGATTTGAAGTCGGGCACAAGCATAAAGTCATAATCGTGGACAAGGCTGTCCGAAACGCCATTTTTATTGTAAAAATAGGTTTTGTTGTCACGTTCTATCTTAAAATAATAATATGATGTGCTTTTTATAAAAAAATGACCCTCGTAATAATCGAAATTATCCCGGCTGCGGTTTTTGTGCATAAGGCTCTGCTTATCGTTTACAACAACATAGCAATAGTCGGCGTTGTCCTTCCATGTTCTCAGTATAACCTGCACAACATAGCCTATATCGAGTATTTTGTTCATTTTCAAAAAGTTTGCCGTTTCATCAGAAAAAACGGCTTCCGAATTAAAGTCGCTGTATAGAGGATATCTTTCTGCCATAAAAACCTCCGAACACAAATTCTTTTTATATATACAATTCCTTATTATAACATTTTTTTATAAGCAAATCAAGTGTTCCACAGGTAAATTTTTCTCTTTTCCACATATTTCTCAGTCTTTTTCACTATATGATCCACATATGCACTCTCCGACTTACCATAGCTGCACACTCCGCCGCTGCTTTCAAAGGGGTAAGAAAGAAGCTCCGACATAGGGTAGTTCCTGCGCATATTTCTCAGGCAGGCAGAAGCCGTTCTGAAGCCGCCCACCCCTATATCCATAACGCTTTTCGGGTCTATTTCTTCAAAACAGCGCTTTATAAACCTGTCGTATACCTCCTCATAATTTTCCGTCACAAGAACAGGGTCGAAAGAAAGCCTCAGAGGAAATCCCAGCCTTGCAGCCTCCGCCGCCCCCTTCAGTCTCGCCCCAAGCCCCGGCGCCCTGTGCTCGTAAAGCCTTGCCGTTTCTTCAGGAGAAAGTGTCACCGCTATTATAAAATTCTGTATAGGTTCAAGCTCTCTTAAAAATGACAGGTTTCCGCATTTTGTGCGAAGCTCGATTTTTATATTTCCGTGCTTTTTCCCAAAGGCGTGCCATAGGGCGCAAAACCCGAAAATGTCCTCAACAGCCGCCAAATCCGTGTCATATGACACACATAAAAAACAGTCCTTTTCTCCTGCCTTTTCCTCCGCCGCCTTAAAATAATCCTCCGTATTCACAAATACTGTCATATATCCCGATGGATAGGTTCCTCTCAGATAGCAGTATTCGCAGTCGTATATACAGTTCAGCACAAAGGAGGTATAGAAAAAATTCTCCTCCCCGAAGCTCTGACAAAAGGGAGCGCCCTTATACACAAGCTCCCCCCTGTTTCCGGCAATAATAAGAGCGCCTGCCCTCTTCTGCATGGCATACGACTGATTTCTGCGGTTGAAAACGTCCTTGTAGTGGTTTATCTCTATTACCCTTGCTCCTGCAAACCTGTTCAGCAGACGGCGTGTCATATCATTTTCCTTAACTGCTCTTTCCACATAAATATGAGAAAAGGGTCTATAAAACAATACTTCTGATTCTTTCAACAAGCTCCCCCTCCTCACGCTTTAATGAAACGGAGGGACAGTGCCCAATAAGCGCAGAAACGTCCCCTCCTCTCAGCTTATAATATTTAAGCAGTCTTTTCACCTTAAGGGTATTGGCAAAGGTAAGCCCCAAGCCCTCTATTTCTGCGTTTTCCCTCTCCGTGAAGCAAAACTCCCTGTCCCTTTCCGCCGAATGCACGCTCATGGCAAAATCCGCAATAAATCCGCTGTGCTTTTTTACAAGTCCGGCTATATCTCCCGCCGTAACTCCCTCATAATCTCCGCTGTCGGAAGAAATTTTAAAAAAGAACATTCTGTGGGCATAGAAATGTCCCAAAGCCGCCGCACAAAGTCCATAGCCCTCAGTATCCGCCAGAACCCCCGCAGGAATATCCCTTTGGGGCTTCGGATATGAAATAAGGTGCTTTTCCTCCAGTCCCGAATCGTAAATCATATCGGGGTATATATCACGTCCGGAGGCGGCGTCGGTTATCTTATTGCATACATACATTTCCCCTGCCCTGCCGCCGCCGCAGCAGCCCACATTTATAAACACATCGTTTTTTGACGGCAAAAATCTGCCAAGAGCATAGCTTAAGCTCACGGCAGACTCAAGTATTCCCACGCCTGTTATTATAAGCATAAATCCGTCATTGCTGAAAATGCGGATTTTGTTTTCTTCTGTTTTTTTAAGTCCCAGCCCGTCAATAAAGGGCTTGCCCTCCGAATAGAGGGCAGCTGCAATGTATATCATATATTCTTCCTATATATCAAAAAGCTTGTATATTTTGTAAATAATTATTGCCGCTTCTGCCCGTGTGGTATAGCTTTCGGGATTTATCCTGCCCTTGCTTCCGCTGACAATTTTTATAAGAACAAGGTTAGCCGTACTCTGCTTGGCATAATCAGCTATTTTTCTGTAATCGGAAAACGCCTCAAGGGTCTTGAGATTTGCATCGGCAAGATTTGCTTTGAGGGAAAGCGCTTTTTCCGTCATAACCATCATATCCTGCCTTGTAATATATCCCTCCGGGTTGAAATTGCCCTTTCCCGTTCCGCTGACAATTCCCAGTGATTTGCCAAGAGCGGTGGCATGGGCATAATATTTGCCGCTTTCCACATCGGCAAAGTTTTCGGAGGCGTCCCCCTCAAGTCCCAGAACATTCACAAGCATAAGCAGGAAATCGGCACGCCTTACATTGTCCGCAGGAGCAAATCTGCCGTGTCCCACTCCGCTGACTACCCCCTGACCCACAAGGGTATAAACCGCCTCCTTCGCCCAGTTGTAAAAGGCAGTCATATCGCTGAATTCCACGGGGGCGGCTGTTGTAGGCTCCGCCGCCTTTTCGGTGATTTCCTCCGGCGCTTTTGTGGGAGGTTCGGTCTGTATGTCGGTTGGCGCCGCTTCTGTGGGCTTCTCCTGCTCAGGAGTTATATTATTCTGAGGTGCGGCAGAATAATAAGAAGCAAGAAATTCTTTCATAGGCGCATTCAGAGCCACAAGCCCATAGCGGAAGTGTATCTCGCCTGATATGCCGCTTGTCTGTCTGTTCAGGTCAAGCTGTCTTTTAACCTCGTCAGTACCCTTCCATACGCTTGTGTCGGCGGCGCCTGCCGAGCGGTAGGTCGCCATGCCTATGTAAAGCTTTGTGCTGCAGCCCTTGAGCTGCTGTGCCCACCAGTCCGCCAGAACCTTATAATCGGCAACGCCGTAGCCTATGTTCCAGTAAATCTGAGGGGCTATGTAGTCTATCCATTCATTCTGCGCCCACTTTCTTGTGTCCGCAAAATAACTCGTATATGATTCATTTCCCTTTGTGTCGGAGCCTTCGGGCAGAGTGGTTTTGTTTGCCCATATTCCCGATGGAGAAATACCGAATATACAGTCGCTGTCGGCTTCGTGTATTTTCTCGTCAAGCTCTTTTATGAGCAGGTCGACATTGTTTCTTCTCCAGCTTTCAACAGAGGTAAAGCCTGCTCCATATTTTGCAAATGTCACACTATCGTCAAAACCTGTGCCCGGATAGAAATAATCGTCCATATGTATGCCGTCTATGTCATAGTTATTTACTATTTCAACAGCAGCGTCCACAAGAAGCTTTCTCACTTCGGGAAGTCCCGGGTCGAAATAATATTGGTTGTCTGTATATTTTACAATATACTCCGGGTGGAGCCTTGCTGGATTTGACGGCGAAAGGGAATTATATTCCGTGTTCTTTTCGTCATTGTTTTTGGTAACTCTGTATGGGTTTATCCAGCCATGCAGCTTTATGTTGTTTTTGTGTGCGGCGGATATCCAATATTCAAGGGGGTCAAAGCCGTTTTCGGGGGCTGTGCCCTGAGTGCCTGTGAGATAGCTGCTCCACGGGTATATGGCGGACTTGTAGAAAGCGTCCGAACATGGTCTTATCTGCAGGAAAATGTTGTTTATGCCCATCTCGCGGCAATCGGCAATAATTGCGTCCGCCTCCGATTTAAGAGCCGCCTCGCTTACCGTAGGCTTTTTGGGATAGTCCAGATTAAGTACGGTAGACACCCATATGCCCCTCATCTCCTCGTCAGCCCTTACCTCAGACAGATTTATGTTAAATGCCGCCGCCGTAATGCAGAGCATAAGCAAAGCGGATATTATACTTTTTCCAAGCCTTTTCATAGCAATATCTTCCTCCTTCTCTCTGTAATTATATCTCACTATCAATTATATCATAGTTTCATAAAATATAACACTAAAAATTTATTATTAAATGTTTCAATTTTGTTTCAGTTTTATTACAAAATACTTCACAGCAAAAAAATATTGAAAAGCCATTATATGCGTGATATAATAAAATTGTATAATTATAGAGCAAGCTGTTGATCCATATAAACAACGAAGGAGAGTGATTTTTTTGGACAGTGCTCACGGGAAAACGCTGGAATTTATTCTGCTTATAATATTATTTATGCTTTCGGCATTCTTTTCATCTTCCGAAACGGCTCTTACCTCCATAAGCACCATAAGACTGAGAAGCCTTATAGACGAGGGAGCAAAAAACGCAAGGCTTATAGGCAGACTTCTTGACAATAAGGCAAAAATGCTTTCAGCCATACTTATAGGAAACAATATAGTAAACATACTCGCCACATCTCTTTCAACCTCCATAGCCATAAGCATTTTCGGCAGCAAGGGCGTTGGAATAGCAACGGGAATAATTACGGTAATCGTACTTATTTTCGGAGAAATAACACCTAAAAATCTGGCGGCGGCAAACCCCGAAAAATTCGGCGCAGCTGTGGCAAAGCCTATCTATCTCTGCACCGTACTCTTTACACCTGTCATATTCATTCTAAATATAATTACAGGCTTCATAACAAGGGCAGTATCCGGCGCTGAGGACGGAGCTTCACCGATAATAACCGAGGCTGAGCTTCTCACCGCCGTAAACGTAAGCCACGAAGAGGGCGTTATTGAAAACGATGAAAAGGAAATGATAAATAATGTGGTTGACTTCGGCGACTGCGATGCAAAGGACGTAATGATACCCAGAGTGGATATGGTGGCGATACCTGTTGACGCAACACTGGAGCAGGTAGCAAAAATATATGAAAACAAGCAATACACAAGAATGCCCGTTTATGAAAAGACAACGGACAACATAGTAGGCGTTCTTTCGGTAAAGGATATATTCTTTATGCCGAACCCCGAAGAGTTCAGTGTGGAAAAGCTTATGAGAGAGCCATATTTCACATATGAGTCCAAGCCCTCCAAAAGCCTTCTTGAGGTAATGAGGAAGGAAAAAATACCTCTTGCCATAGTCCTCGATGAATACGGCGGAACCTCCGGCATAGTCACCCTTGAAGATCTGCTTGAGGAAATAGTAGGTGAAATTTCCGACGAAAACGACGAACACAGCGAAGAAATTTCTGAAATTTCAAAGGGCGTATACTCAGTTCTGGGAGCGGCTAAAATAGATGATGTAAACGATGTTATAGGCTCCGACTTTGATGATGAGGACTTCGACTCCATAGGCGGCTATGTTTCGGGCATAGCAGGCAGATTTCCCCAAAGAGGCGAGGTTATTGAAGATGGCGGATATAAATTTATAATAGACAAAACGATCAAAAACAGAATAGTAACACTTAAAATTGTCAAGGTAAAGGATATTGGAGGATAAATATGTTTTTCGGATCAGACATAGGCATAGACTTAGGCACGGCAACCGTTCTCGTATATGTAAAGGGCTACGGCATAGTTCTTAAAGAGCCGTCAGTAGTAGCCATTGATAAAAATACATCGACTGTTCTTGCTGTCGGCGAAGAGGCAAGACGTATGCTCGGCAAAACTCCCGGCAATATTGTCGCCATAAGACCTCTGAGGGACGGCGTCATCTCCGACTATGAGGTCACAGCCAAAATGCTTAAATATTTTATTGAAAAAACCGTAGGACGTCACTTTTTTCTCCGTCCCAGAATCGCCGTATGTGTTCCGAGCAAGGTCACAGGGGTGGAAAAGAGAGCCGTTGAGGACGCCACACGTGAGGTAGGCGCAAGAGAGGTCTATATAATAGAAGAACCTATCGCCGCCGCAATAGGCGCAGGCGTGGACATAAGCAAGGCGAGCGGCAGCATGGTTGTGGATATAGGCGGCGGAACCTGCGATGTAGCGGTGATATCCCTCGGAGGAAACGTAGTAAGCGCCTCCCTTAAAATGGCAGGAGATAAATTCGATGATGCCATTATCAGATATATGCGTCAGGAGCATCAGCTTCTTATAGGCGAAAGAACAGCGGAGCAGATAAAAATAACAATAGGCACCGTTTTTCCAAGGGAAGAGGAGGTATGTATGGACGTAACAGGCAGAGATCTTCTTGCGGGGCTTCCGAAAATAGTGACCGTTTCTTCCGATGAAACCCTCGAAGCCCTCTCGGAGTGTACCTCCCAGATAGTCGATACCATAAAGGACGTTTTGGAAAAAACGCCCCCTGAGCTTGCCGCCGACATCTCCGACAAGGGCATTATGCTTACAGGCGGAGGAGCAATGATTTACGGTCTTGACAAGCTTATAGCAAAGGAAACAGGCATAAACACATATTACGCCGCCGAAGACCCCGTAAGCTGCGTGGCTCTCGGCACAGGAAAATATATAGAATATCAGTCGGAAAAAAGAAATAAAAAACGCTGGAGGCTTTGGTAAGATATATGAACAGCAAGGTGTATTCCACACTTGAATTTAATAAAATAAGAGAAATGCTCTCCGCCATATGCATATCGCCTATGGCAAAAGAAACGGCGCTGAAGCTTGAACCCTCTGCGGATCACAATGAAATCAACATAAATCAGAACGAAACCTCCGAAGCGGTATCCATGATACTGAAAAAGGGGTCTCTTTCTTTGGGCGGACTCAGGGATCTGAGAGAAACCCTCAGACGCGCGGACGCGGGGGGTGTTCTTTCCCCAAAGGAGCTTCTGAATATTGCGGATTTTCTCCGCACCTGTGAAAATGTCAAAAACTACGGCAAAAGTGACAGCAAGGGCGAACGCTTTGACGTTCTTTCGCCATATTTTGACGATATCACCACAATACCCGCTCTTGAAAGCGAAATAACAAGAAAGATAATATCGGAAAATGAAATATCCGACCTTGCAAGCAGAGAGCTTTTTTCCGTAAGACAAAGCATCAGAAGCGCCAACGACAGAATAAGAGAGGTTCTGAATTCAATAATACATTCAGCGTCATACAGACATATGCTTCAGAACCCCGTTATTACAATTCGCAGCGACAGGTTCTGCGTGCCTGTAAAGCAGGAATATATATCCTCCTTCAAGGGACTTCTCCACGACCGCTCCGCTACCGGGGCGACTGTTTTTATGGAGCCTGCCGCCGTAGTTGAGGCAAACAATAAAATAGCCGAGCTTAAAATAAAGGAAAAGGAGGAAGTGTCCAAAATACTTGCGGCTCTTTCTCTTCAGATATCCGAAAACAGCAGCACCATCTCATCGGCTTCAGCCCTTCTTGCGCATCTTGACTTCGTATTCGCAAAAGGAGAGCTTTCACTGAAAATGAACGCATCGAAGCCACATTTCAACAAGGACGGATATATAAACCTCAAAAGAGCAAGACACCCCCTCATAGACCCGGATAAAGTAGTTCCCATAAATATATGGCTGGGAAAGGACTTTGACACCCTCCTTATTACCGGACCGAATACGGGAGGAAAAACCGTTTCGCTCAAGACCCTAGGCATATTTTCCCTCATGGGGCAGGCCGGACTGCATATTCCCGCTTTTGACGGCTCTGAGCTTGGCATATTCACCGAAATATTTGCCGACATAGGCGATGAACAGAGCATAGAGCAGTCCCTCAGTACATTCTCGTCACATATGAGCAATATAGTAAGTATAATTGAAAATGTAACAAACTCGTGTCTTGTTCTGATAGACGAGCTTGGCGCAGGAACAGACCCCACAGAGGGAGCGGCACTTGCATCGGCAATAATAAAATATCTTCACAATATGAAGGTCAGAACAGCCGTAACAACACATTACAGCGAGCTTAAGCTGCTTGCCATAGCCACAGACGGCATTGAGAATGCCTCCTGTGAATTTGACGTAAACACACTAAGCCCCACATACAAGCTTATGATAGGAATAGCCGGCAAGTCAAACGCCTTTGCAATTTCAAAAAAACTCGGCCTGAACGAATATATAATCTCCTCTGCAAGGGATATACTCTCCCACGAAGATATTAAATTCGAGGACGTTATGCTTGAGCTTGAAACAGGCAAAAAAACATTGGAGCTTGAAAGGGAAAGAGCTGAAGCCTATCGCCTTGAAGCCGAGAAATACAGGGAAGAAATAAAACAGCAAAACCAAAAGCTTAAGGAAAGCAGAGAAAAGCTTATCCGAAACGCAAACGAGGAAGCAAGGCGCATAATTCAGACGGCGAAGGACGAAAGCGATTCCATAATAAAGGAAATGCGAAAAATGGCAAAAAGCGCAGACAGTCCCCAAGGTCTTGAGGAAAAAAGGCGTGCCCTTAAAGACAACCTTAACAAAGCTGACAGCGTTCTTGAAAAGCTCAACCGGAAAAACAAGCCCAAGGCTCAGCGCCCCAAAAAGCTTCGGGTGGGAGATCGTGTATTTATAGACGATTTGGGAACATCAGGCTCAGTAGTCACAAACCCGGAGCCAAACGGAGATGTTTTTGTGCAGGCAGGCATTATGAAAATAAAAACGAACATAAGCCGCCTGTCCATGGCGGACAAGGACGAAGCCGAGCACAAAGCCTCCTATACCCCATATAAAGCCGGAGCAGGTCGGGAAATCAGAGCCTTCTCCGCCGAAACGGATCTTCGGGGACTTTCGGTTTATGAGGCTCTTGAAAAGCTGGATAAATATATAGATGATGCCATTCTTGCAGGATTCAGCCCCATAAACGTAATACATGGCAAAGGAACAGGCGTACTGCGTTCGGCTGTACACGATTTTCTGAAAAAACACCCCGGAGTAAAATCTTACAGACTTGGCGAATACGGCGAGGGCGACTCAGGCATTACGGTTGTTGAGCTTAAATAGACTTGCCGCCGCAGATTTATGTGTTTTTTTATATTTTTTGTCATTTAATGTTGCAAAAAATTTAGCTTTGGGTGTATAATGATAATATATTTTTATTGGAAGAGGTTGATTGAATGAAAATATTGGTTACAGGCGGATCAAGCTTTCTGGGATCCGAAATATGCTACGCCCTTGCGGACAATGGTTCGGAAATAGTTGTTCTTGACTCTGATATATTTGAAGCGGAAAACGAGCTGGCAAACTGTAAGTTCTATCTCGGCGACTGCGCAAACAAAAAACTGCTCACAAAAATATTTGAAGAAAATCCCGACATAGAAATTACAATACACTGCGCCGAAAAATCATCGGTGGCAATGTCCATAGAACACCCCTATGAGTATTATTCCCTGAACATAGTAAAATCTATGGAGCTTTTCAAAAATCTCACAGAGCTGGGCTGCAAAAAAATAATATTTTCATCTTCGGCAGGAATATATGACGATCTTCCCGGATATATGGCAACAGAGCTTTCTCCCATAAAGCCGAGAAGCCCCTTTACACGCTCCAAATATATGACGGAGCTTATTCTGAGGGATTTTTGTAATGCCTACGACCTCAAATGTATAGTGCTTAGATATTTTAACCCCGTAGGAGCCGACCCCAAAGGAAGAACAGGTCCCAAGGGAAATGAAAGCAATGTGCTTAAAAGGCTTACTGAAATACTTAACGGAACAAAACACTCGTTTACAATATCGGGAAATGACTGGATGACAAGAGATAACACCTGTATAAGAGATTATATACACATATATGACGTTGCACAGGCAAATGTAAAGGCCGTGGAAAATTTTGACATCGCCTTTTCACAGAAAAACAGCCACACAGACCCCAATTTTATAGCGCTGAACATCGGTTCGGGCGTAGATGTGACGGTAAGGGAGTTTATATATGCCTTTGAAAATGTAACAGGTGAAAAAATACCGATTCAGTACGGTCCACGCCGTCCCGGCGACATAGGCGGCTCATATGCAAACATAAACCTCGCCAAAAGAGCGATCCATTGGGAGCCTAAACTCAGCGTTGAAGAGGCTATTCTGGATTATATAAAATGGTTTGAAACAAATCAGAAAAAACTTGAGGAACAGGATTTATAAATGTCACCCGCCCCGTGGGGGCAATCAGCCAAAAAGGGGGCAGCTTCGCTGCCCCCTTTTTGGCTGATTGCCCCCACGGGGCGGCTTGCGGGGCGGATATCTGACTTTCGTCAGATATCCGCCCCGCAAGCCGCGCAACGGCATTTGCCTAAAGTACGTGCCTGTTGTTTGCTTCTATTTTATTTACAATGGCATATTCGTCCGCTGTGGGATGAGTAACCTTTATTCTTGCGATCTGACTTACGAATTCAATGTCAAGCCTTAACCTGCGGCTTATTTCTTCTATGCTGCCTCCCCTGTCAAGGCAATCCATAATATTTTTCACTGTTTTGGGCAGATTCTTCGGAATACTGACATCTGCCCCCTCATCTGCAATTTCAACCCTTCTGACAACACGCCTTCCCTCTTCAATATAAAGCAGAGCCATAGTAACAGGAAGATTAAATCTGCGTCTGCCGCAGCTTCCCGGATTCAGAAATAGCTGTTTTCCCTTATCCTCCTCCGAATATCTGTGAGAATGCCCGAATATTATAATATCCTCCATCGTATCCATGGGTATTCCGTTTTTTTTGTGCGTAACAAAAAAGCTTGTCCCACAAAGCTCAAACCTTATGCTCTCAGGCAGCTCCTCAGTCCATTTATCGTTGTTTCCCCTTACAGCAAAAAACAGTTTATCAGTATTCTGAATGTTTTTCAATTCGTTGTAGGTTTTTTCAGAGCAGAAATCTCCGGCGTGTATAACACAGTCACAATCTTCTATTATTCTGACAACTTCGGGATGGAGCAAATTATGTGTATCGGAAATAACGGCAATTTTCATATCTGTCACCAAATCTCCTTTGTATGCGCACAAGACTGCGGTTCCGCAGGGGGCTGTCCTTAAAACCGTCAGGGACGGTTTTAAGGACAGCCCCCGCGGGCGGGGCAATGCGGCGAGGGACGGACAGCAAGCTGTCCGTCCCTCGCCGCATTGCCCCGGCAACCACGGTATATTATTCCTCTATTTCATCATAAAGCTTCTGCAAATATGCGCAGTCCGAATGATATCTTTCGGGAGTCGAGCATTCAAGAAGCATTGTAATATGCGGCTTTTTAAACTTAAGATTTCTCAGGGTGGTTTCATAGTTAAAAAGTCCGTCGCCTACGTGTTCAAACTTGAGTATGCCGTCCTCCAGCTTGAAATCCTTTATATGCATAACAGAAATTTTATCACCATAAAGCTCAAATGCCCTGTCTATAATTTTGTCCTGATTTTTATAGTTCTTTTCATCAAGGAGATTGATAGGGTCAAGAATTACTTCCACATTGGGCGAATCTATATCCCTTAAAAATCTCAGCATCATTTCCGGAGAATACAGAGTATGTGTTGCTACACCTTCAACGCCCACAATAACGCCAAGCTTTTCGGCTGCGCTTACAATCTCTCTCATGGACTTAAGCAAAAGCTGATATCCGGCTTCGGTATATGTAGCAGGATTGTGTTTGAGTTTGGGATCAAATCTGCCTGTTTCCGTACCTACCATATCGGCGCCGATCGCTCTTGCATATTTGAGATGTTCTATAAATTTTGCCACCTCTGCCTGTCTTTTTGACTCAATAGGATTTGTCGGGTTAATATAACAGCCAAGGACAGCTACGTGAACGCCATACTCATCAAGAGTATTCCTGAGATATCTTCCCAGTCCCGGAGAATACATACCGGGGTCGAAGCCGATATCCGTAATAGACTTTTTGAATGCCAGCTGAACCTGATCCACTCCCAGATCCTTAACTGCCTTACAGAAATCCTCAAAGCTCCTTTTTGAACAAAGATCGTGTCCCCTCATACCAAATGCCATAAAATTACCTCCCTTTCTTTATCTTTTGTAATACATTTCACGTAAAATACGTGTTCCTTCCGTTGTCCTGAAAAACTTTTTTTCGGCGTGTCTGACCGCTTCGATATCAAGCCCGTCCTCATAGGCGTTTACAATAAAATCCGCCTCATATATTATTCTCAGAGTTATGGGGCAGTCGTCAAGATAGCTGTGATGATTACCTATGATAAAACACACCTCGTCTATAAGCTCCCTATCCTCTGTAAGCTCTGACAAAAGGCGCTCGGCAGCGGACGGTCCCTCTGCCTCCTGATATTTCCCCGCTGATGAATTATACTTTTCAAGGGCAGGCTTTATGCCTATATCATGAGTAAGAGCAGCGGCTTCAAGAATTTCCATCAGCCGTGGGCTTAAGCCCTCCCTTCGACCTATAAAACGGGAAAGCGCCCAAACCTTTATGAAATGCTGTATTCTTTTCGGACTGTTTTCATATTCAGTCATTTTAACAAAAATTCTGTCTGTCAGATCCATGTCGTTCCTCATTTGTTCTGATCTATAAATATAATTTCATTGGGCATAACAAGTCCCAGTTTTTCTCTTGCCACCTTTTCGTAGTAAGCATCGGATTTATAATAATCCCCTTCCATCGAAAGCTCAGAATGCCTGTCCTTTTCATAGGCGATTTCCTCTTCAAGCTCTGCCTTCTGAGAAACAAGGGAAGAATTAATTTTTACGGTTTTGAACATAGCAACGCAAAAAATCGCCAGTATAATTAAAACAGAAGCGACATACAACACCCAGAAGCCGGGCTTTATTGTTTTCCTTTTCTTTTCCATGTGAATTTCTCCTTTGCAGACCTTACAGCCTTTCTTACTTTCATTATGCCACATTCCGCCTTTTTTTTCAATAACAATTTGATTAAATTTACAGCCTTTGATATAGGACGCAGTACAAATCTTAAAGGACGAATCACAATGTCTGAAATTTTCCTTAGTATGCCTGACACAGCATGGAAAAATCTAAGTATGCCGCCGACTATGATATCACTCAGAAATGTGAAATATAAGATCATTCCGCCGAAATAGCCTATCAGCATATAGGCTCTCAGTTCTCCGTAATTTATGGTTATAAGAGTGCCGAGTACAAAAAACGATGCCAATACCCAGAACAAAAAATCTTCTATATAGCATATCGGGCTGATGTGTCCTATGATTCTTCTGAATATTCTGAATATATCATATACTGCGCCGGAAGAAAAGCCGACAGCGCATATAAACAGGAATATAAGCCCCTGTTCCTTCATAGACAATATCATTTGAACAGCCTGCCCAAAAAAGAGCCTTGCTTAATACTTTTGTCATCATAGCTCAGAGAGGTTATTGTTCCGTCCACATCAATATCCCCCTTATCAAGATCAAGTCTGCCCACATGAAGATTTTCACCCTTTATAATCAGCGCCCCTCTCTGGCATTCGCATATTATACTTGCTTCGTCAAAGCTGAGAACGTCCATCACTCCCGTAACTGACAGCTTTTCTCTGTTTTCAAGTATAATAACATTTTTAAGCAGTCTGCTTTCATCTGTCATAATATATCCTCCGCATTTTTCTTTTTTATAATTATATTTAGACAACCCCATATTTATTCCTTAATCCGGGCATGAACGTCTGTCAAATCGCAGCTGCGATTTGACGGACGCTCAGCCCAACGGGGCCACGAGGGGGAGGACAGGGCGCACAGGGCAGTACAGCGACCCATACGGGTCGCTGTACTGCCCTGTGCGCCCTGTCCTCCCCCTCGTGGCTATGACCGCAGTCTGGTCGGCTTTACTGTATACTTTTATACATACCGGAGGCGTCCTCTTTTCTTACGTTTTCTTCTGTTTTAAGCACTTCTATCTTTGTTGTGTTTGTGCCGAATTTTATTTCTATTACATCTCCTGTCTTTACGGTCTGTCCCGCCTTTGCCGGTTTGCCGTTTACGCTTACCCTGCCGCTGTCGCAGGCTTCGTTGGCTACTGTTCTTCTTTTTATTATACGAGATGTTTTAAGGTATTTATCAAGCCTCATAGTTCCTCCCTGTAAATATATTTATAATTTCCCTCAAAAAAGGGAATATAAAAAGGAATGCCGCAAAGACATTCCTCCCCTTATTAAAAATTATTTGCCGTTTACAGCGTCCTTTAAAGCTTTGCCTGCTGAAAATCTCGGAGATTTTGAAGCGGGGATCTGCATCTTTTCCTTTGTCTGAGGATTTCTTCCTTCGTGGGACTTTCTTTCCTTAACGCTGAAAGTACCAAAGCCCACAAGTCTTACCTCGCCGCCTGCAATAAGCTCGGACGTAACGATTTCTTCAAAAGCCTTTACAGCCTTTTCGCTGTCCTTTTTACTGAGTCCTGCCTTGTCTGAAATTGCTGCAACTAATTCTGTTTTATTCATTTTAATTTCCTCCTGACAATATAAGTTATATTTTGTTTTAATTAAGCCGTAAATCAGCTCAGACAAACGATATTAAAAACGTCTAAGGTTAGTTATAAACTTTTCTGACTGATTTGTCAAGGCAAATTCAGGATTTATTTTAAAAATATTTGAAATTTTAACAATGTCCATAAGTATTTTGCCTATATTTTCCATATTTTTGTCTTTTTCACCTTTTTCGGCGGCTTTAATTTCCGAAAGGCAGCTTATGATTTCTCCTATCAGTTCATCTGCGTCAGGCTTTTCTCCCGTAAGTTTATTTCCCTTTGAAACAAGCTTTTCCGCTCTCATCAGCGCCGGCAGAGACTTTGGTATACTTTTCAGCGCGTCCGTATCGCTTTTATAGCCCTTCTCCTTCTTTTTGATCTCGTCCCAGTTATACAAAACCTCATCGGGGTTCTTTGCGCTGCCATCGGCGAATACATGGGGGTGACGTGTAATCATTTTATGGGAAACTCCCCTTACAACATCATCAAAGGTAAATTTGCCCTCTTTTTCCGCAAGCTTGCTGTGGAACACCACCTGCAGCAGAACATCTCCCAGTTCCTCACAAAGCCCCTCATCGTTCCCATTATCAATCGCATCGATAACCTCATAGCTTTCTTCTATAAGATACCTGCGCAGGCTCTCATGAGTCTGTACTCTGTCCCATGGGCACCCGTCCTCGGCAAGAAGCCTGTCCATTATTTTCAAAAATTCCTCCAAAGCTTATGTACTCCTTTCATTTCCAACAAAGTCTGTGAAGCTTTCCCTGTCTTTCAAGCCCCTTAAAGCCGTTCTGCCGCAAGGCTTCATATAAAATCACAGCGGCAGAATTGGAAAGGTTAAGGGATCTTTCTTCGCCTATCATAGGTATTCTTATGCAGGCGTCCCTATGCTCCACAAGAATTTCCTCCGGAATGCCTGCGCTCTCCTTTCCGAATATAATATAAGGATTTTCCCCATAGCTGACATCGGCATATGTTTTTTCAGCCTTTGTGGTGGCAAAAAATAAATCCGCATCTTTATTCCTGCATATAAAATCCTCGAAGCTGTCATAATATCTTACGTCAAGCCTTGCCCAGTAGTCAAGCCCCGCACGTCTTACAGCCTTGTCGTCCGTATCAAAGCCAAGAGGTCTTATAAGATGAAGCACGGCTCCCACCGCAACGCAGGTTCTGCCTATATTTCCCGTATTCGCAGGTATTTCAGGCTCCAATAAAACAATATTCATAAAGCTCCCTCATATGTACGGCGGTAAAAATACCGCCAAAATAGATTATCAGTCGGTTTCCTTCTGAGAGCTTCTCTGAGAGTTCTTCTGAGAATTCTTGCCGGAATTCTTGTTTGTGTTTTTGCTGATTCCGCCGCCGTCAATCTCATTTGCAAACTCTAAGTTGCTCTCTGAGTTCTTGTTTGTTCTGTTCTGAGCGTCTTTGTTAGTGTTCTTATTCATTTTCGTTACCTCCGAAATATGATAAATAATAGTTGCGGCAAAACAAACAAACATAAATCGATTATTTGTGTCTGCCTGCTTTACATTTACTATTATTTCACGAAAACAAATAATTATTCGGGAATTTCAAGAGTAATTTTCCCAAGCTTGCCGCCGCGGAATTCATCAAGGAGAATATTGGCGCTTCTTAACATATCCGTTTCTTCGCCTTTCATCAGAAATCCCCTTATTTTTCCTATTTTGGAAAGAATTTCATAATCACTTTCCTTTTCACCATATTCCACGCCATATCTTTCTCTCAGTGCATTGGGGTATTTTTCTCTCAGTTCCCCCACAAGAAGAGTGGCAAGCTCTCTTTTTTCAAGTATGTCGTCATTGACCGCCCCCGTAAACGCCAGCCGCAGTCCAACCTGCTTGTCGTCAAATTTCGGCCATAATATACCCGGCGTATCCAGAAGCTGAATGTCCTTCTTTATGCTGACCCACTGCTTGCTTCTCGTAACCCCCGGCTTATCCCCTGTTTTGGTTATGGACTTGCCCACAAGACGGTTTATAAATGTGGATTTGCCCGAATTGGGTATGCCGGCTATCATAACCCTTGAAGGAACAAATATTCTTCCTCTTGCCCTCAGCCTTTCCATCTTTTCCTTCATAAGCTCCCGACACAGAGGGGCTATGTCCTTGACACCCCTGCCGCTGCGGCTGTCGGTGCATAATGTTCTGAAGCCCTTGTCCTCAAAATACCTTATCCATGCCTTCGTCTTTTCGCTGTCGGCAAGGTCAGCCTTGTTCAGTATTATTATGCGCTTTTTGTTTGCCGCAAGCCTGTCTATGTCGGGATTTCTCGAAGAATGGGGTATGCGCGCGTCCAGAATTTCCGCCACAATATCCACAAGAGATATGTTTTCCTCCATCATTCTTCTTGTTTTCGTCATATGACCGGGGTACCATTGTATATCCATATAATCATCCCCATTCGTAAAAAAGGACGGGAAGTATATTCTCGTCCTTAAAATCAAGCGAATTATTTGCTCGTTCTTTTGTTGATATTCTCTTTAACCTTGGCAGCCTTGCCCACTCTCTGTCTTAAGTAGTTAAGCTTAGCACGTCTTACGACACCATAGCGTACAACCTCTATACGGTCGATACGAGGAGAATGCAGCGGCCATGTTCTTTCAACGCCTACGCCCGAAGCAAGTCGTCTTACCGTAAAGGTTTCCTTTGCTCCGCCGCCCTGTCTTTTAAGAACTGTACCTTCAAACATCTGAAGTCTTTCTCTGTTGCCCTCGACAACCTTGGCATATACTCTTACAGTATCACCTACGCTGAACTCGGTAACATTGCTCTTCAACTGAGCATCTTCTATTTCCTTAATAATTGTGCTGTTCATAGGGGATTACCCTCCTTTCACCATAGATATTCTTAAAGACCCTATAAAATGAGCGCCCTTCGCTCCGTCCCAGAGGAATATCCGTATTAACCAAACAAAAGCATTATACCACAGCAAAACAATAAGTGCAAGCATTTTTTTCATTTTTCTTAAGTTTGTTCCATATTCCCACGAAAACAAAAATGCGCCTACTTGTCACAACTTTTGGCTTTACTCATAATATGGAGTATGAGAACGGGCAAAACACTCAAATTTATTTTAAGGAGGCAACTTTATAATGGGTGCATTTGATTTTGAAAACTGTGGAATAAACAAAAACCATTCACTTAAGGACGAATGCCTTATAGCATTTAAGGTATACGATTTTTTCAGAATTCAGGAATGTCTTAATTTTGACAATCTTGGCTATGCAAGAGCAGCCGAAACAGCTTCCTGCAACGGCATGACCTATACCGAGGGCGATATAATCACACCTCCGGCAAATGCGGCAAGCGTTTCCATAAGCAATCTTGAAGTGGCTTCGGCAAACGTATTGAACAAGAAAAAGAACTCATTCAGAAAAGGCTATTACGATGTGGATATACAGTTTATATTCAACTATAACCTCATTTTCCGTGACCAGTCAGGTATGACTATCTGCACTGTTCCCGCTACGGACACATTCTCCACAAAAGTCAGTCTTTTCGGTTCTATCGACACCGATGTGACACTCTCCACAGACCTTTTCGGCGGTTTTGGCTGTCAGAACAGCTTCACAATGAACGCTAATCCATTTATCTGGGTAGAAAGCAAGGCTGTTGCTCTTGCTGCCGACCTCGTATACCCCTGCTGCAGCAGCGATGGCGAAACACCTGCCGCTGTTCAGGCAACAATAGGTCTTTTCGCAATAATCAAGCTCTTCAGAATAGTCAATCTGTCAGTAGCTTCAAAGGGCTTCTGCATACCCGAAGAAATAGGCGATGTATCGTCGATCGACCCCTGCGACTATTTCGACAATCTGGATTTCCCCATGGATTCCTTCGCACCTCCTCAGCGCCCCGAATTTGAAGCAGGCATTTCGTCAAATATACCTGCCGAAAACAACGGCTCCGTAGGCGGCGTAAACTCGAACTGCGGCTGTGGCAATAATTCTTCCTGCGGCTGTAATTCTTCCTGTGGCTGCAATTCTTCCTGCGGCTGCTGCAGATAAGTCCCAAACCGGATTTATAAATAAGTCATAACAATACCTCCCGGTTCATAATATAAGTGTAGAACAGTTTTTTAACTACGCATATGAATCGGGAGGAATTTTATGGAAAACTACGAAATTTATAAAGACATAGAAAGCAGATGCGGCGGAAACATCTACATAGGCGTTGTCGGTCCCGTAAGGACAGGCAAATCCACCTTTATAAAGTCATTTATGGACAGAATCATACTTCCGAATATACAAGACCCCAACGAAAAGCAGAGAGTAAAGGACGAACTCCCGCAAAGCGGCGATGGCAGAATGATAATGACCACCGAGCCGAAATTCATACCCGGCGAAGCGGTAAAAGTCAGCCTTGACGACAATGCGGAATTCTCTATAAGAATGATAGACTGTGTAGGCTATATGGCGGACGGCGCCATGGGACATATGGACGGCGAAACTCCCCGTATGGTAAACACTCCGTGGTCCGATGAAAAAATACCCTTTGAGCAGGCAGCCGAAACAGGCACAAGAAAGGTCATTGCCGACCATTCGTCCATAGGCATAGTCATAGCCACCGACGGAACAGTCACCGACCTGCCCCGCTCCGCCTATCTTGCCCCCGAAAAAAGGGTCGTAGACGAGCTTAAGGAGCTTAACAAGCCCTTTGTGGTCGTACTTAATACAAACGCCCCCAACGCCGCCGAAACAACGGCATTGAAAGAGGAAATGGAAAAGGAATACGGCGTGCCCGTTATACCCGTAAACTGTAAAATTCTTAAGGGAAGCGATATAGAAAGCATACTAAGCACAGTGCTGTATGAATTTCCCATAACGGAAATAAGGTTCAATCTGCCCGGCTGGATAGACCCTCTCCCCAAGGACAACAGCATTAAGGCAAGCTACATAAACACAGTAAAATCCGTATGCTCAGAGCTTGATAAGCTAAAGGATATCAAAAGCATTCTGCCTGCCCTGTCGGAAAATGAAAACACAAAGAAAGCCTACATAGACAAACTGTCCCTCGGCAGCGGCAGCGCAGTAATAGATATATCCGTACACGACAATATTTTCTATAATGTTCTCAGCGAAACAACAGGAACCGACATCGCCTCCGACAGTCAGCTTATCTCCACCATAAAACAGCTTTCTGAGGCAAAGAAGGAATACGACAAAATCAAAAATGCGCTGAATGAGGTAAACGCAAAGGGCTATGGCACTGTTGCTCCTCTGCTCAGCGAAACAGACCTTGAAGAGCCTACCCTTATAAAACAGGGCAGCAGCTACGGCATTAAAATGAAAGCCCGCTCCGCCAGTCTGCACTTCATAAAAGCCCCGGTGGAAACAGAGGTTTCGCCAATAGTCGGCACGGAAGAACAAAGCAAAGAACTTTTAAACTATCTTAAAGAGCAGTACGAAAACGACAGAAGCAAAATATGGAATTACAATATATTCGGTAAAACCCTTGCGGACCTTGTAAATGAGGGGCTGAATAAAAAGCTGAACAATATGCCCGAAGATACCCAGCAAAAGCTTTGCTCTACCATAGAAAAAATAATAAATCATGGAAGCGGCGGAATTATATGCATACTATTGTAAAATTGCGTCAGCCGAAGCGAGGGGCGGCGAAAGGGAAACAGGACAGCGCGTATGCGCTGTCCTGTTTCCCTTTCGCCGCCCCTCGCTTCGGCCGCCCCGTCGGGTGCCGTGCTTAAACCGTCTTTGACGGTTAAAGCACGGCACGCAATATATTATTTAACAGTAATCGAAACAGGGTTGTTGAGAGGAGGAATGCTCATAGTCATAGCCTTGCCGTATACAACCTCCGCATTTTCTCCGACCTCAAGGTCCTCAGCCGAAATTTCATTGCCGTCCTTGTCATATATAACAACTTCGCCTCCGAGAGTAAGCCTTACCTCACCCTTTTCGCTGTCGTCAAATAAAATTTCCTCATCGGAAATTTCACTTATAACGCCTGTCCCCGAGATAACCTCATCATCGTCCTGCTGCTCCTCCTTTTCATCTCCGACAGCCTCAGCAGATGGCTCTTCCTCTGTTGCTTCCTCGCTTATTTCTTCGGTAACAGCCTCCTCATCGGGCACATCGAAATCAATAACTCCCTCGGATTCTGTTATTTCAAGCCCCAGAAGCTCCGCCGCAGCATCAGCCGGTATAAATGTCCTTCCATTCTCCAATATCGGAGCGCCGCTAAGCTTCATAGGCGCTGTCTTGGCAAAGGTATAGCCGTTTTCCCCTATCGAAAAAGTAATATAGATAGGTCCTCCGTTTGTTATAACAACCGTCTTTGTTTCTCCCGTCCACTCAACACTCAGCCCATAAGCCTCCGCCAATGCTCTGACAGGCACATAATCAAGTCCGTTGTAGACGGCTGTCTGCGCCTCTGTGCTTTCTCCGTTCAGTGTTATCTGCTTTGAAACATCGTCAGCATGTACAAGACTTCCTGCCGCAAGTGCAAGGGCAAGTCCTGAAACAATATATCTTTTCATATCGGAACCTCCTGTCCTTTTTTTATTTATTATAATATATACGACGCTATAAATCAATGTAAATTAAATACATTCATATTTTTTAATTATTTAAATCCTCGCCGTCCTTCGGAAGGCGGCTGAAAAAATATATAAGCAGCGGCAGAGAAGCAAAGAATGTCAGCAGATCGCTTATGGGCTGCGCAGTCTGAATCCCCTTAAGCCCGAAGAAATGAGAGCCGAAAATGAGAATAGGTATAAAAAACAGACCGCTCTTGAATAAGGACGATACCGTTGCGGCTATTGCCCTGCCCGTACTCTGAAAGGTCATATTTGCCATTACCCCCAGTGGCTGAAACAAAAGCCCCACACATTGAAGTCTTAGCGCCACTGACCCTATTTCCACAACCATAGGGTCATCTCTGAACAATATAATAAGCTGCGGTGCGCCCAAAAATATAATTACCGCAAATACTCCCAGAAGTGTTTCGCCCAGTAAAAGAGTAAATCTGAACGCCTTTTTCACTCTGGAATATATCTTAGCGCCGTAGTTGAATCCGCAAATAGGCTGATAGCCCTGCCCTATTCCCAGCCCTACGGCAAAAACCATAAAGCTTATTCTCGTAACTATGCTCATCGCCGCAACAGCCGGATCCCCATAGACGGCGGCGCAGTTGTTTAACAGCATTGTGGAAACGCTCTGAAGCCCCTGTCTTGCAAGGGCAGGAAAACCTATTGACACAATGTCGAATATTTTCCGTGGACTAAGCGTCAGATTGCCTATGCTAAGTCTGCTCTGTGTTTTTTTCATTATGAAAAAGGATATAAGTATGCAAAAGCTTATAAACTGAGAAAATGCCGTTGCAATGCCGGCTCCCGCAATGCCCATATTATAGTGGAATATAAGAATAGGGTCCAGAACCATATTGAGAACGGCTCCCGACACAAGTCCCGCCATAGCAAGGCTCGCCCTGCCCTCATACCTCAGTATGTTGTTTAAAACAAAACAGCTGACCATAAAGGGGCTTGCAAATATAATGCATTTTATGTAAATTCTCGCATAGGGCAGAATGGTAGACGTGCTGCCCAAAAACATAATGAAGGGGTCTAAAAAAATAAAGCTTAAAGCCCCGACTATGATGCTGATAACCACCGCAAGCACAACGGAAACCGTGGCATACTCGCCTGCGCTCTTTTCGTCCCTGTTGCCAAGACATCTTGAAATAAGACTTCCCGCTCCGGAGCCGAAAAGAAAGCCTATGGACTGCAAAACTATCATAAAGCCGAATACTATGCCGACTGCGCCGCTTGCACTGGTTCCCAGCTGACTGACAAAATATGTGTCGGCAAGGTTGTAAATATTCGTTACAAGCATACTTATGGTCGTAGGTATCCCAAGCTTTATTACAAGTCCTCCCACGGGACTTTCCGTCATTTCCCTATATCTTGAATCCTTCACTCTGCTCATATATACCTCCGCCTACGCTCTTAAGACCCGCAAATTATATTTTTCTTATCACTCTGCATGGATTTCCTGCGGCTATAACTCCCGGCGGTATGTCCTTTGTCACCACACTGCCGCCGCCTATAATGCTGCCGCTGCCTATGGTGACCCCCGGCATAACCTGCACGCCGCCGCCGAACCACACATCGTCACCCACGACAATAGGCTTTCCGAATTCGTAAGAGCTTCGTCTTTCCTCAGCCTTTATAGGGTGAGCCGCCGCATAAAAGCCGCAGTTTGGTCCTATAAGAACATTGTCGCCAAACCTTACAGGCGAACAGTCGAGAATAACGCAGTTGTGATTTGCGTAAAAGTTATTTCCTATTTCTATATTATATCCATAATCACACCAGAACGGCGCAGTTATGAAAAAATCGCCCTTTATGCCTCCCAATATTCTTTTTATTATTTCCTTGCCCTCCTCCTTGTGCGAAAAGGGAATGCTGTTGAATTCAAGGCATAAATCCTTACATATATTTCTGTCGTTCACAAGCTCGCTGTCAGCCGAATCATATAGCTGACCGCTTATCATTTTTTCTCTTTCAGTCATCGATATACATCTCCTCTCTCGGATATTTCGTTTTGCTTTTTTTGGTTCCTCTGCCCATAAACTCCGCTATAAAGTCGTAATATTGCTTTTTGTCCCTTGCATGGGGCTTTTTTATTATCCTTACATAAAGTCTGCCGCCCCTTTCTTCAACGACCTCATTCAGAAACGTAAACTCCGCATTTTTATAAAGCCTGCCGTTTGCTCCGTCAGTATACCGTGCAAAGGGGGAAAGGCTTTCATCTGTAAATATGCTGTAACTTATGACAGGACGCATGGGAAAGCCGCCCAAAATGGCATAAAAAACGTCCGCAAGGCAGTTATACTCAGAAAACTCATAATATTTTACCTCCCGTGGCTTATCGGAATTGTATATTTTAAATATAAACGTCCTTATTTTCTCCTGACTGAAATCGGGCTTTTCCATCTTTACGGAATAAAACTCGGCAATATTCTCAAAAGCATCTCTTATTGAAAGCTTCGGCAGAAGAAAATTTTCAACACTTTGATTTTTGCCTCTGACGCCTAAATATTTTTCCCCGAACCCCGTAAGGCTGTACCCCTCCGGAACAGACATAAACAAGGCTCCCTTCTGGTTGTAGTCCAGCTCATTCCCACTCATTACATAAAACTGCATAGGGTCAAAAAGCTCTTCATACATACTGTAAAAGGGACGTATTATATTGAGATAATATCCGAAAACAATATAAAACCACTTCGTAAGCATAATTCCCAGAAAATAGGTTGCGGAAAGCTTTATATCATCCAAAGGGTCTGCCTCACGGTCGGAACGCCACACATCAGGCAGCTCCTCCACATCAACATCATAATCTCTTAGTATAAAGCTGAACATTTCGTCCGTACCAACCGGACATCTGAGCAGATCCTTTATTATCTGTGACGTAAAAAAAGGATAGTTGTCGGAAAAGAGCAGATTCAGCTTATCACAGCAAACCATAACCGATGCTTCAAATATGCTGTCAAACAGATTCTCCCGAAGCAGAATGCTTTCCGCCTCCTTTGTCGCTCTGAAGCCCCTTTCGCTTATAAAAGGAATAGGCTCTATAAGCCCCATATACAGCGCCGTATTGTGAAGATATTCGTTATAATAAGGAGAATATGAGGAAACGCCCTTCTTTAAAGGCTCATCATTTTCAAAAATTATTTCTCCGTATTCGTTTTCATAAACCTTATGCTCTGCGCATTCCACATAAAGCTTAAGGTCATTTATTACAGGGTGTTCCTCCGAATTGAAGCTGACAGCCTTCGGCACGAAATGTTCAAAATGATTAATGGAATCGGGATTCATATATAAAAAACCGAACCTATCCTTTTCCTCCGACCTTTTTGCAAGCTCACAAATAAGACCGTAGGGACTTACGGGCAGCTCCGCAGAAATTTCAGACGACAGCCATTTATAATATACAAGCGCTCCTATATCGGGAACGGTGTCCTTATATTTACCCGTACAAAAGCGATAGTTCCGCCTGAAAAACGACCTGAACGCAGCCGATATAATATTAATGTAGTATTCTTGCTTCTTATCCATACTCCAAACCTCATAAAATTATTAAGCATAACAATTATAACAGATAAGTATTATAAGTTCAAATATTTTTTACAAAAACGCCAAAATATATAACCCTCTCCCTCCGCAAAAAATTTCAAAAATTTTTTTCGGAATGTCAGACTTTTAAAAGCATATGGCGTATATTATTATGAAAAAAGAAAAAAAATAAACAAAAGACCTCTCAAGCAGAGGTTTTAAATTGAGAATGTATTAGCACTCATCAAGTCAGAGTGCTAACAAAATCAAGAAGGGAGATTTTAATATGTTATGTCAGAAATGCAATCACAATAACGCAACAGTACATTTTGAACAGAATATAAACGGCAAAATAACCGAGCTTGACCTTTGTGAGGACTGCGCAAAGGAAATGAACATAGGCTTCAATATGGATATCTTTCCCGACCCCGTAAGCCTTATAAGCAATTTCTGGGGAGAATCCGACAGCCTTTTCCATGCTCCTCATTCTTCCATAGGCGAACATCTGTGTCCCACCTGCCATTCGGGGCTTTCGTCCCTTATAGGCTCCAGCTTTCTCGGCTGCACAGACTGCTATGACGAATTCGACAGCTTTGTGGAGAACAACCTCAGAAAATATCAAAGAGGTATCCGCCACATAGGCAAGCGCCCCGGCAGTTTAGGGAACACAGCCTCAAAACCCGAAAACAGACAGACGCCCGTTTCCGAAGCGGATAAGCTCCGTGCCGAGCTGAAAAAAGCCGTTGAAGAAGAAAACTACGAAAAGGCAGCAGAACTCAGAGATAAAATAAAAGAATTGGGAGATAAATAAAATGAGCGACATTATTATTTCAACACGGATCCGACTTGCAAGAAATTTAAAGGGCTATCCCTTTCCCAACGGGCTGAACAAAGCTCAGTCCGATGAAATAACCGAAAAGGTTCGCAGCGCTCTCAGACCTGCGGAAAAGGACTTCCGTTTTATAAGGCTTTCCGAAATTGACGGTCCCACAAAGCTGTCACTTACGGAAAATCATCTGATAAGCCCGCAAATGGCGGAAAGCGACAAATGCTCTCTTTTCCTCAAATCCGACAACAGGGCTGAAATTCTTATAAACGATGAAGACCATATAAGAATACAGACAATATTTCCCGGAGATAACATCGACGCCTCCTACGACCTCGCCGACAAGCTGGACGACCTTCTCGATGAAAGCCTTTCCTTTGCCTTCAGCGAAAAATACGGTTATCTGACAGCCTGCCTTACAAATACGGGAACAGGACTGAGAGCCTCCTATATGCTCCACCTTCCCATGCTTGAAAAAACAAAGCAGATAAAAAACCTGCAAAACGAAATTGCAAGATTCGGCATGGTGATAAGAGGTATATACGGCGAAGGCAGCGAACCCCTCGGCAGCCTTTATCAGATTTCAAACCAGCTTACACTCGGCAAGACGGAAGCCGAAATAACAGCCGACCTCAAAAATGTTGTAAATCAGATAATAAAAAAGGAAAAAGAGCTTCAGTCAAGAATAATAAAAAATACAGACTACTGCGACCTTGTGTACAGAAGTCTTGGCATACTCAGATATTGCAGAAAAATATCTTCCCGTGAAGCTATGGAACATCTTTCCAACGTAAAGCTTGGCATTACAAGCGGTATAATAAATAATATGAATGACAATATATATAATATAATGGTAAATATTCAGTCAGGCAGCATAATAAAGCGTTCCGGCGATATGCTCGATGCCGCAAAACGTGATGTTCTCAGGGCTGAATATATAAATAATAATCTGTAAAGGAGGTTACATAACTATGCAGATAAAATTTTCACAGAAAGCTGCTGAGGTTATCGACACAGCCTGCCTTACATCGGCGGAAATGGGGCATAATTATGTAGGCACAGAGCATATACTTCTTGCTCTTGCAAAAACAGAGGACTGCGCCGCTGAAAAGGCTCTTTCCACACAGAATATAAAGGCTGAGGATATAGAAAACAAAATATATGAACTGATAGGCAGAGCTGACTCGGCTCTTCCGAGACCAAACACTCTTAACGATTTCACCCCAAGAGCAAAGCGAATAATACAGCTCAGCGGACAGGAAGCCGTATATATGGGACAGACTATCGTTGGCACAGAACATATGCTTCTTGCCCTTATAAAGGACAATACAAACTCATATGACGAAAGCGTTGCAAACAGAATTCTCACCTCCCTCGGCATAAGCCCCGAAAAGCTCTACACCGATATACTTACAATGCTTGGCTATGAGGACGACAACCCCGACGCAATACCCATAGGCGCAGGAAAAACCGGCTCTAAGGGAAAATCAAATACACCTACCCTTGACAAATACGGCAGAGATCTGACAGCCTCCGCCGCCGACCATAAATTCGACCCCATAATAGGACGTGACAAGGAAATCGGCAGAGTTATACAGATTCTCAGCAGAAGAACCAAAAACAATCCCTGTCTTGTAGGCGACCCCGGCGTAGGCAAAACCGCAATAGCCGAGGGACTTGCCCAGAATATAGCTTCGGGAGAGGTTCCGGAAATTCTCAAGGACAAAAGAGTAGTCGCTCTGGACATCGCCTCCATGGTCGCAGGGAGCAAATACAGAGGAGAATTTGAAGAAAGAATCAAATCCACCATGGAAGAGGTCAGAAAAGCAGGAAACGTAATTCTCTTCATAGACGAGCTTCACACAATAATAGGCGCAGGCGGAGCAGAGGGAGCAATAGATGCGTCAAACATACTCAAGCCCGCCCTTGCAAGAGGTGAAATTCAGGTAATAGGCGCAACTACACTGAATGAATACAGAAAATATGTTGAAAAGGATGCGGCTCTTGAAAGACGTTTCCAGCCTGTCACCGTAGACGAGCCAAGCCGTGAAGAAGCAGTCGAAATGCTCATGGGACTTCGTGACAAATATGAAGCCCATCACAATGTAAAAATAACAGATGAGGCAATAACGGCTGCCGTAAACCTGTCGTCAAGATATATAACAGACAGATTTCTTCCCGACAAGGCAATAGACGTTATAGATGAAGCAGCATCAAAAATAAGACTTCTCACCTTCACCGCACCTCCCGACCTTAAGGAAATAAAGGACAAGATAGAAACCCTCTCCAAAGAAAAGGAGGCTGCCGTAAAGTCTGAGGAATATGAAAAGGCAGGCAAAATCAAAAAGGAGCAGGACGCTCTGAGGGAAAAGCTCACAGAGCTTGAGGATAAATGGAAAGCCGAAAACAGCGAAGTCGTACAGACAGTCACTCCCGACACGGTAGCCGAAATAATAGGCAGCTGGACAGGCATACCCGTTAAAAAGCTTCAGCAGGAGGAGGGAGAAAGACTTCGCAATATGGAGAGCATTCTCCACAACCGTGTCATAGGACAGAACGAAGCTGTAACCGCAATTTCAAAGGCAATCAGAAGAAGCAGAGTGGGACTTGCAGACCCCAGACGCCCCATAGGCTCATTCCTGTTCCTCGGTCCCACCGGCGTAGGAAAAACAGAGCTTTCAAAGGCTTTGGCGGAGGTTCTTTTCGGAGATGAAAACTCCATGATTCGTATAGATATGAGCGAATATATGGAAAAACACACCGTATCAAAGCTTATAGGAGCGCCTCCGGGATATGTGGGTTTTGACGATGGCGGTCAGCTTTCCGAAAAGGTAAGGCGCAACCCTTATTCGGTAATACTTTTCGATGAAATAGAAAAGGCTCACCCCGATGTTTTCAATATACTGCTTCAGGTTCTTGACGATGGACACATAACCGACAGTCAGGGCAGAAAGGTCGATTTCAAAAACACTGTTATAATTATGACCTCAAACGCAGGAGCAAAAAACATCACAACACCTAAAAATCTTGGCTTTTCGGGGGGAAATTCCTCGGATAATGAAAAGCAGGACTACGAAAAAATGAAATCCGCCGTTATGAGCGAGGTCAAGAGAATATTCCGTCCCGAATTTTTAAACAGAATAGACGACATAATCGTTTTTGAAATGCTTAAAAAGGAAGAAATAAAGGAAATAGCGGCGCTTATGATAAAGGACGTATCAAACCGCATCAAGGCAAATATGAATATAAACCTTGAGCTTACGGATACGGCTCTTGACAGGCTTTCAGACGAAGGCTATGACAAGGTTTACGGCGCAAGACCTCTGAAGCGTGCCATACAGTCACAAATCGAAGACCTTCTTGCCGACAAAATACTCGAAGGAAAAATTTCCGCAGGCGACAGTGTTACAATAGACTGTAAGGAAAACAAATTTGATGTTGTCAAAGCATAAGTTAATATCTGTCGTGTACAAAGCCCTTTGCGGCTGTATATGACAGTCTGCTGTATATAGACCTCCTTTACCTTTTGAAGTCCCCCTTGTGGGGGCTTCTTTTTGCATAATTATTTGTTATATTTGTATATTTATAAATTAATCTATTATTTTTTATTATTTTTCAAAAAATATCTTGCATAATATATTAATGTAGTGTATAATAACTCTTAACTTTTGTTTATATGGAATATAAGGGGACGAAATTATGATAAATGTAGGAATTATAGGGTCTACGGGCTATGCGGGCAGCGAGCTTGTAAGACTTCTTTCAAACCATAGGCACGTATGTATAAAAAGCGTATGCTCCAAAAGCTATGCCGGAAATATGTATAAAAATGTATATCCCAACTTCAATCCCTCAGACCTTGTCTGCGAGGCTGACGATATGGAAAAGCTTGCCAAGGAGTGCGATGTTATATTTCTTGCTCTTCCCCATGGCGAAGCAAGCAGGAGAGTAAACGCTGACATACTTGACAAGTGCAGAATAATCGACCTCGGAGCCGATTTCAGACTGCAGAACATAGACGTATATGAAAGCTGGTATTGCGAGCATTATTCAAAGGACATTCTGAAAGAAGCCGTATATGGGCTTTGCGAAATAAACAGAGAAAAAATAAAGGGCAGACGCATAATAGGCAACCCCGGCTGCTACACGACCTGTTCAATACTTTCCCTCTATCCCTTGGTAAAAGAGGGGCTTATTGAGCCGGATTCAATTATAATAGATGCAAAAAGCGGTGTATCCGGAGCAGGCAGAGGTCTGTCGGCGGCAAACCTTTTCTGTGAAGTAAACGAATCGGTAAAGGCATATAAAATAGCAAGCCACCGCCACACGCCGGAAATCGAAGAGCAGCTCTCATATGCCTGTGGCAGGGAAATCACCATAAGCTTTACGCCCCACCTCATACCCATGAACAGGGGCATACTTGCTACCTGCTATGCAAGCCTTACATCAGATGCGGACTATGACAGACTGAGAGAAGCATATGAGAAATATTACGGAAACGAATACTTTATAAGAATAATGGATAAGGGCGTTTTCCCCGAAACAAGATGGGTCAAGAATTCCAACTTTTTCGATGTAGGCTTTACTGTTGACAAGAGAACAAACAGAGTAATAGCCGTAGGCGCCATAGACAATCTTTTCAAAGGCGCCGCAGGACAGGCTGTGCAGAATATGAACATACTTTTCGGATTTGATGAAAAAGAGGGAATAGGCTTTATACCGCCCTTCCCGGTTTAATACGGAGTGATATATATGAAAATAATCGAAGGAAACATAACAAACCCAAAGGGCTTTTCGGCGGCAGGAATACACTGCGGACTTAAAAAAGAAAAAAAGGATATGGCGATTATAGTAAGCGATGCCCTTTGCAGCGCAGCAGGCTGTTTCACAACCAATACGGTAAAAGCCGCTCCTGTGCTTTATGATATGGAAAATGTCAGAAATCCCATAAAGGCAGTCGCAATAAACAGCGGAAACGCCAACGCCTGCACAGGGGAACAGGGACTTTCGGACGCTGAGGAAACAGCCGATACGCTGGCCGGTATGCTTGGCTGCGGCGGAAGAAATGTTCTTGTTGCGTCCACAGGCGTAATAGGCGTAAATCTTCCTATGGACACTCTTAAAAAAGGCGTATGCAGCTGTTTTGAAGTTCTGGGAAAAGACCGTGAAAGCGGCGAAAATGCTGCCGAAGCAATTATGACCACAGATACATTTGCCAAAAAGGTATGCTGTGAAATAAATGTGGGAGGAAAGACGGTTACTCTTGCAGGAATGGCGAAAGGCAGCGGAATGATAAATCCCAATATGGCGACTATGCTGTGCTTCATAACAACAGATGCGGCAGTTTCATCGGAGGTTCTGCAAAAGGCACTGTCAGATGCCGTTATCGACAGCTTTAATATGATAAGCGTTGACGGCGATATGTCCACAAATGACACCGTTCTGGCGCTTGCCAACGGTATGGCGGAGAATGAAGAAATAAAAGCGGGAACAGAGGATTATGACAAATTCTTTGAAGCATTGTTTTATATAAACAAAGCCCTTGCCATAAAGTGCGCAAAGGACGGAGAAGGAGCGACAAAGCTTATAGAGGCTCATGTATACAACGCCGCATCAAAAAAAGACGCAAGACTTCTTGCAAGAAGCATAGTCAGCTCCAATCTTTTCAAAGCAGCGATTTTCGGCAGCGATGCAAACTGGGGCAGAGCCTTGTGCGCAATGGGATATTCCGGCGGAAAATTCCAACCCATGAAGGTTTCATTAAGCTTTGTTTCCGAAAAGGGCAGTATTCTCGTAATGGATAAAGGCAGACCCATTGTTTTTGATGAGGATATTGCAAAGAAAATACTCAGTGAAGATAAAATAATCGTTGAAGCGGACGCAGCGGACGGAAACGCCGAAGCAACGGCATGGGGCTGCGATCTGACCTACGACTATGTGAAGATAAACGGCGACTACCGCTCATAAAAGGAGTCTGAAATGTCTGAATACAGTTTTAAAACAGAAATCAAAAAGGCAGCAATTCTTACTGAGGCACTGCCCTACATAAAGGAATTCAACGGCATAACCGTAGTAATAAAATATGGCGGAGCCGCTCTTGTAAATGAGGATATAAAAAGATCTCTCATAAAGGATATTGCCCTTATGAAATACGTTGGCTTCAAGCCTGTTCTGGTACACGGCGGCGGCAAGGATATAAACAATATGCTTGCTGCGCTCAATATAGAATCTGTTTTTAAAAACGGACTGAGAGTAACAAGCGAGGAAACAATGGAGGTCGTACAGATGGTTCTTGCAGGAAAGCTCAACAAAGACCTTGTAACCGACCTCTGCGCCCATGGCATAAACGCCGTAGGACTTTGCGGAAAGGACGCAAACCTGTTAAGATGTACAAGAATGACACCCAACGGCGATGACATAGGCTATGTGGGGGAAGTCGTAGATGTAAACACAGGGCTTATACACACCCTTCTGGACAACGACTTTGTTCCCGTAATTTCTCCCATAGGCGTAGGGCTTGAGGACAACAAGAGCTACAACATAAACGCCGATTATGCGGCAGTAAGCATTGCCGGAGCGCTCAATGCCGAAAAGCTTGTTTTCATAACCGATGTACCCGGAATTCTGAAAGATGTGGAGGATCCCGACAGTATATGCTCATTTATAAGCGTAGACGAAGTAAAGGAAATGATCGATAACGGCACTATCAACGGCGGAATGATACCGAAGGTGGCGTGCTGCATAGCAGGAGTGGAAGCCGGAGTTTCTCACGTTCACATAATAGACGGACGTATAGAACACTGTCTGCTTCTTGAAATATTCACAAAACGAGGCATAGGAACACTTATTGAGGAGTGATGATATGAACACCATAGAAAAGGGCAAAAAATATGTTATGAATACATACAACCGCTTCCCCATAGCCTTAGACCATGGCGAGGGTATGTATGTATATGACGAAAACGGAAAGAAATATCTTGATTTTTTGGGAGGCATTGCGGTAAACAGTCTGGGTCACGCCCACCCTGCGCTTGCGGAAAACATAGCAAATCAGGCAAAAAAGCTGATACACTGCTCCAATCTCTATTGGACGGCTCCCATGGCAAATTTAGCGGAAAAGCTTGTAAAGGAAAGCGAGCTTGACAGGGTATTTTTCTGCAATTCGGGAGCGGAATCCATAGAAGCGGCTCTCAAACTGGCAAGAAAATTCGGAAACAGGACAGGCAGGCAGGAGATCATAGCAATGCTCCACTCTTTCCATGGCAGAACCTTCGGAGCAGTTACCGCAACGGGACAAACCCACTATCACGAAGGCTTCGGCGATATGCTGCCTCATATAAAATATGCCGTATTCAACAATATCGAATCCATAAAATCGACCATAACCAAAAACACCTGTGCTGTTATTATGGAGCCTGTTCAGGGTGAAGGCGGCATTCACCCCGCAAACATAGATTTTCTGAAAGCCGTTCGTAGGCTTTGCGATGAAAAAAACATAATGCTCATATTTGACGAGGTGCAGTGCGGCTGCGGACGTCTGGGAACATATTTTGCCTATCAGACATTCGGCGTAACACCCGATGCGCTGTGTATGGCAAAGGGCATAGCAGGCGGCATACCAATGGGCGCAATGATGGCAAAACAGGCTTTCGCCGACTGCTTCAACCCCGGAGATCATGCATCAACCTTCGGCGGCAATCCTATGGCGGCAAGCTGCGGAAATGTGGTTTTTGACATTCTTAAAAACGGGGTTCTTGAAAACGTAGCCGAAAACGGCAAATATCTTACAGAAAAGCTGAATGCCCTCAAGAGCAAATATGATGTTATTAAGGATGTAAGGGGCATTGGCTATATGCAGGGTATTGAACTCGATATGCCCGTAAGCGGCATAATTTCCGCCGCTATTGAAAACGGTCTGCTTCTGGCGAATGCCGGAGCAAATGTGGTGCGCTTTGTTCCTGCTCTGATAGCCGAAAAGAAGCATATAGACGAGGCAACAGAAATACTTGACAAAGTGCTGAGCAGCCTATAAAAAAAATGTTCGCCGACCAGCTGCCGGGGGCAACGCGGGGGAGGGGCGGCAAAGACAAGGGAGAGCGGGTACCCGCTCTCCCTTGT
>CANQXR010000015.1 GCA_947627855.1 uncultured Clostridia bacterium | reverse complement strand
GCAGCGAAAAAGAGGGGGCGGACATATGTCCGCCCCCTCTTTTTCGCTGCCCTGCTTTCCCCCGCCCTCGGCGGCGCAGACGGGTCGGTAACCCGCAAAATTATTGCCTGCGCAGTTTGGTTTTTATTCTGACAATGCACAATATGAACAATATCCCCACAAGTATTCCGCTGCTGTCAATAAAAACATCTGTACAACTCGGCGATCTTCCATATGATAAATTCTGACTCAGTTCATCGGCAGCGGCAGTAATTACGCCTGCGAAACACGGCGCACATATGCAGCAGCTGCCTCTCAGGCTCATATTGTCCAAAAGGTACAATCCTCCCAGAATGAAGTATTCTCCAAAATGCGCAAGTTTTCTCAGAATATGATCGCTTTGCATACAAACAAACCCAAGATCATAAAGTAATCTGTTTATTATATCAAGCAATCCCACGCTGACATCGGTGGATTCTTCCCCATTCATGGAGGACATACCAAAAATGAATATAAGCATTGCCGCAGTCATTGCAAAAAGCAATATTCTGATTCGATTATCAGACAAAACTAAATGTCTTTTATGGCACATATCAAAACACTCCCAGTATAACCGACAAAAAAACAATAATATCAGTAAAAATATCGCCTGTACGCAGACTGCTGCCGAAAGCAAGGCGCAGTCTTGCCTTTATATCCTTTTTGTAATTTATAATATCCCGCAAAAGCCTTTTGTTGCCGCTGTTTATATTATCTTTGTAATATCTGAGCATAAGTCTTGCTTCATCTGCTCTTGAAAATGTGTTTCCCTTAAAAAATGCGGAAATATAATATTTCAGTCTTGATATAACCGAATGTCTGTCACCTATGCTGTTTTCGCTATGCTGTCTGTAAAAAATGTGCGGTTTGGGATCAAAGCATATACTGCATTCCGTAAATGCCGCAACTCTGTAAATCCACGTATCATGCATTGAAATGCCCTTCGGAGAGCTTTTTGCAATAAGCTCAAGCATCTGCCTGTTAATAACAATCGTACAGCCCACAGCGCAGTTTTTTGCCATAGCCGCTCCGGGAGTAAACCTCGGCGAAAATCCGGTGTTATACATAGGGTTAAGCCTTTCGTCCGTAACTATCTGATTGGAAAAATACATGGCAGGTCCGGTGTTATCCATTATAAGTCTTCCCGCTGTCGCAAGCTTATCGGAAAACCAGAAATCGTCCTGGTCACAAAAGGCGTAAATATCAGCGTCATACTCCTTCTCCGCCCTGTATATAAGGTCAAAAAAAGATGCTGCAGCGCCTATATTTTCTCCTCTGTAATATTTTGCACCACTTTTTTCCAATATTTTTACAGTGCCGTCCTTTGAGCCGTCATCACGGGCAAGCACCGTTATTTCACAGTCCTCCTGCGAAAAGATACTGTTAAGTTGTGTTTTTAAATATTTCTCACCGTTATAGCAAGACAGCATAACCAAAGCCTTCATAAAATCACCCTTCTTATACCGCTTATTTCTGATAATATACCACATTAATTCCCTTTTGTAAATAATGTAAAATGTTTGTCTGACTTTGTTTAATTGAACGGTACAAATTATTTTGTTGCTTGTGAAATGGCTTTGAAGTTATTTATGGTCGATATTGACTAAAGCATAAAACAAATGTATAATTATTGTAAAAATTGAACGGAGGGTTTAAAATGAAAGAACATATAAGCAGGGATAAGGCATTTGAGCTTTTGAAAAAATACAATTCAGACCATTTTCATATACAGCACGCTCTCACAGTAGAGGGTGTAATGAAATGGTACGCATCGGAGCTTGGTTATGGCGATGACGCAGAGTATTGGGGAATAGTAGGACTTCTTCATGACATAGATTTTGAAAAGTACCCCGATCAGCACTGCATAAAAGCTCCCGAACTCCTTAAGGAGGGCGGTGTTGGCGACGACATAATACATTCGGTGTGCAGTCACGGCTATGGAATCACCGTTCAAATAAAGCCTGAGCATGAAATGGAAAAGGTTTTGTATGCCACTGACGAGCTTACGGGGCTTATATGGGCGGCGGCTCTGATGCGTCCGTCCAAGAGCGTTCAGGATATGGAGGTCAAATCCCTCAGAAAAAAATTCAAGACAGCAAGTTTTGCTGCAGGCTGCTCAAGAGAAGTAATAAAAAACGGCGCCGAAATGCTTGGCTGGGATCTGAATCTGCTTTTTGAAAGAACCATACTTGCAATGCGCTCCTGTGAAGGTTATATTGCCGAAGAAATCAGCAAATTGTGATTTGTGATCAATAAAAGCTTTAGCCGAGGCGGTCCACGGGGGAGGGGGCGGTATGCGGGGCAGACTGTCCGAAAACTACAGGAAGCAGTAAAAACTATTAAAAAATAGTAAGAAATATGGTATAATATAGAAAGAGAAATGAATTGAGGTGAGAATTATGGCATATATAAAAGGTGAAAATAGGGGACAGATTACATTGTTTCCTGCATCTGTTGAGGAATATATTTGTGAGGACAGTTATGTTAGGGTTATCGATGCTTTTGTGGAAAAGCTGGATTTAGAGAGTATGGGGGTACAGCGCCATAGACCGGCTAAAGAAGGGAGGCCGGGGTATGATCCGAGAGATATGCTTAAGCTTTATATGTATGGTTATTTTAATAAGATTCGATCCTCAAGGAAGCTTCAGACAGAATGCAGAAGAAATATAGAGCTTATGTGGCTTTTGGGAAAGCTTGTACCGGATTTCAGATGTATTGCTGACTTCAGGAAGGAGAATGCAAAGGCAATCAAGCTTGTGTTCAGAGAGTTTGTCAAACTATGTGATAAATTGGGGTTATTGGGCAAGACAGATATAGTTATAGATGGGAGCAAATTCAAGGCTGTCAATTCTAAAGAAAGAAATTATACAAAGGGAAAGCTTAGTGACAGGATACTGTGGATTGATGAAAAAATAGCATCCTACCTTGCCGAGCTTGATGAAAATGATGTAGAAGAAAAACCGATAGGAGAAAAGAGCAAGGAAGAAATAGAAGCGGCAATAGCGGATTTGGAAAGCAGAAAAGCCTTATATGAATCATATCTTAAGGAAATGAAAGAAGAGAATAAAACCCAGAAGTCACTTACCGATCCCGAAGCGAAGCTTATGAAAAACAATGGAAAGATGGAGGTCTGTTTTAATGTACAGACTGCGGTAGACAGCAAGAATCATATAGTTGTGGACTTTGACGTAACAGACAGCTGTAATGATATGGGACAACTTGAACCTATGGCAAAGTCGGCGAAGGAGGTACTGGGTATAGATACAATTGAGCTTACGGCAGACAAGGGATACAGAAATTATTCCGACATATTGAGATGTCTGTTAAATGGCGACATACCAAATGTGCATACATTTAAAGGAGAGAATGAGTATACATTTATAATCAGACATGAGGAAATGGAAATAAGTGCGGAAATGCTTGCTTCAAAAAAGAGGGAAGATATAGAAGCCTGTTTGTCGGCAGGTAGGATACCGGACTTATTGAAAGGAAAAATAGAGCTAAAACAAGCGGAAAATAAAGAGAACCATTATACAGTACCAAATGAAATTATAGAAGGAGAGTTTTTTATAAGGGATATTGAAAGCAACACGGTTATGTGTCCTATGGGACAAACATTAAGGCAAAAATCCTGCAACGCAGGTAAAAAAAGATACTTTAATAAGAAAGCCTGTCGTGAATGCCCGAATCCGTGTACAAAATCAAAATATAAAACAGTAGATTTTAAAGAAAATCAGATTGTAATAAAAAGAAGAAGCGGCAATAAAAACGACAACAAAAACTCGGGAAAACCTATTAAAACAAAAACGAAGTATCTGACCCTTCACTTTGTTCCCGATAAAGAAAAGCTCAGAAAGAGAAAGAGTATAGTAGAACATCCGTTTGGAACAATAAAGCACTGGTGCGATGGCTCGTATCTTCTGTTGAAAGGAAAGGAGAAAGCCACCGCTGATTTAGCATTCTCATTTTTAAGCTACGGATTAAAAAGAGCAATTAATATATTAGGTGTTAAGAACATATTGGAAACAATTTAATCCAATATGTTCTTTTTTATGTTCGTTACGTAAAACTAATAAAGATTTTATTTATGATTTTCATATGTTTTTCGGACAATCTGGGGGGCGTTGTCCCCGTTTCGCTGCCGCCGCCTTGCTGTCATTCTCCCCCGCCCCGCGGGGTCGCATTTCATACCGTCCGTGACGGTCTGAAATGCGGCGCAACCCTTTATTTTCTTCTTTTTTTGTTGATTTTCTCAATAGTTACCTTGTCGCCTTTGAATTCTATGCTTGCTCCGAATCTTTCTCCCAAAGCTCTTATCATAAACACAGGCAGAACGAGCATTCTTTTAAAACGGCTCGGCTGAGTAATAAGTCTGTAAAACCACTCAAGTCCGTGTTTTCTGTAAAACTCCGGCGCTCTTTTTGTTTCGCCGCTCATTACGTCAAAGCTTCCGCCGACTGCTATTATAATTATGGAGTTAAGCTTGTCCCTGTGCCTTGCGATCCATTTTTCCTGTCTGGGAAATCCCAGTCCGACCAGCAGTATTTCGGGGTTAAGGCTGTTTATTTCATCTATAACCTGAGCCTCTTCTTCAGAGCCGTCCTTGAAATATCCATGATGCGCACCTGTAATACTAAGCCCCCTGTGCTGCCTTTGCATTTTTTCCTTAGCCTTTTCGGCAACGCCCTCCTTGCCTCCGAGGAGATACACCGTATTCACACTTGTTCTGACCTTTGAAAATACAGCCTGCACAAAATCATACCCTGCCACTCTTTCCTTTATAGGGTTGTGATAAAGCTTTGATGCCTTGACGATACCTATTCCGTCGGGCAGAAGCAGATCCGCCGACTTCAGAACCTCCATATATTCCTTGTCCTTCTGCGCCGCCATAACTATTTCCGGATTCGGCGTATATATTACTGTTTTGCGCCTTTCCTGCAATGCAATAAGTGTTATTCCGAGGGCTTCCGTCATAGAAACATTGTTGAAGGGTATACCCATAATTTTACAAATTCCCGCCATATAAAAACCTCCTGAATAATTTAGGGTCGAGTCTTTTTTATAAGCTCCTTGAGCAGCTTGTCATTTTTCCTTGCTTTTTCCATAAGGGGGGCTGTTTTCTTAGCCAAAATGTCCTTATATTCATCATAGCTTTCAAATACATCTGATGAAAGCTTCACAAGCTCCGCCCCCGAAAGTCTTTCCGTCCTTATGTCGGCTGCCCTGCACATTCCCAAAAGATCTATATAGTGCTCTACCTTCGGGTCATAGACTATTCCCAACATCGGAACATTCTTTATACCTGCAAAAATAAGGGAGTGAAGCCGCATACCAATTATAAGGCTCATCTCGCCAACCACCGCCAGAATTTCCTTCGGGCGGTAAGGGCTGCTCAGAATATAGCTTTTTTCCTCCATCTGCTGTCTTGCTCTTTCGGAAATGCCTAAATCCGCCCTGAACTCCATAGGTATAAACAGAACTGTTTTGCCGCTTCTTATAAGACTGTCGCAGGCAATAGCTATTTCTCTTACATATTCCTCTCCGTACTTCGACTTTTTCCACTCTCTTATGGCAATGCCCACAATAGGCTTGTCCGTAGGCACGCCTTCACGGGCGAGAATATCAAGAGCCGTTTTTCTGCTTTCGGACTGAAGATTAAAAACAGGATCGGCTGTAATATAGGTGGGTGGAGATGTTACATTCATATCCTTAAGCTCCTTAAGGGAAAGCTCCTCCCTCAGAGTTATAACGTCCACCTTGTTTACTATCCTGCCTATGAGCCGTCTGTTGCGGGGTCTTGTAACGGGACCTATGCCATTTGCATAGACCATTATTCTTTTTCTGAGAAGCTTTGCAAGCTTTAAAATGCTCAGATAGTAAATAAGCGACCTCGTGCTTGAAATATCCTGCAAAAGCGTACCTCCGCCAAAAAGCAGAACATCGCATTTTGCAACAGCCCTGAACACCTGAAACACATTGAACTTTTTAACAGCGTTTATTCCATATTCATTTTTAGTAAATTTCGGGTCATATGAAAGAGCGGTAAGCCTTATATCCGCCTTCATTTTGTCTATGCCCTCCTTTATTGCTATAAGGATGGCCTCATCTCCGGTGTTTCCATATCCGTGATATCCCGTAATAAGCACTTCGGTCATAACAGTTCCTCTTTTCCCGTCAACTTACCTTTTGCCCGTCCTTCTGTACCAAAATGACATAAGCACAGCCGCAAATATCCAAAATTCCGTTGATGCCATAGGCACTTCAAATATATTTTCAACAAGATTATGCATAATAACTCCGAAAAGTCCGGCCATAATGCCTGTTTTCAAAAGTCTGTATTCCTCAGATGACTTTACTGCCCTTACAGAGCTTATAAAAACCTGATACATAAGGAATATAAACGCCGCAAGCCCTACAACGCCCGTTTCTATCATTGTTTTCAGATAATAATTATCCATATAGAAGGTTTCCATATATTCGTCCGCCACAAGATATGACATACCGTGGTTCTCAGCCACAGCCCCTCCGAAATGTCCAAGCCCTACGCCCGAAAGCTTTCCGTAAGACCATACCTTAAGACCGTCTATCCATCTTATAAGACGTCCGCCGTTCATAGAGGACTCAATATAATCATGGCTTAGCATATAGCTTATTCTGTTTCCGACTTCGGGCACCAAAAAGACTACCAAAAGTCCCAATATGCATACAGGGACAAGATATCTTGCGTCATAGAACATTACAAATACAACAACTGCGAACACAAAGCCGAGCCATGCTCCTCTTGAAAATGTAAAGGCAAGGGAAACAATTATACACAGTGTACCTGCTCCGTATATGATTTTTTTGAACCTGTCCTTTTCCTCAAGAAAAAGTCCTGCGCCTATGGGAGCCGCAAGCGTCATTAAATCCCCCAGAACATTTGGGCTTGTGAGTATGGAGTATACTCTCGTCCTCACTCCCGCCTCATTGTGATCCACCCAGCCCGCAGGCATGGGTACGGCGACAATATACTGATATATGCCATGTAAAGCCATGATGCCCACAACAATGAACAGGCATATGCAAAGTCTTTTTCCAAGCTTATCACTGTCGCACAGCTTAAGCACAATGAAAAACCAGAATATATATTCACATACGGCCCTCAAGCCCTCAAGACCTATTTCTCTGTCGGGAGAAACAACGAACCAACACCCAAACATTACTGCAAGGAATATAATTACTGCCGTATTGAGGGGTGAAACAACGTATTTCCTTTCCTTATGATTAAAAAAGAAATCAAGGGCAAGCAAAAGCGTCAGCCCCACAAAAAACATTTCGTCCCACGAGCCTGCCAATACTCCCACGGTGTTTCTGATAACATAATCCGTAAATGGATAAGCCACAAGTATATACAGAAAAATATCCTTGTGACCGACAACGACCCTGAGCAGACGACAGACTGCACTGCCGGACAACAACTTCAGGATTCTGTCGCAAAGTCCGCCGAGCCTGTACAATATTCCGTTAAACAGGCTGACTATGGCGCTTGAATATATCTTCGGCTGTTTATATATATATTTAAGTATAAGCTTATAGGTCAGGCTTTCTTTGAAATATGCCCCCATGCCGCATATTACTTTTTTCAGAATGCTGTTGTCATAAGCGGCAAAAAGCATACAGATAAGTCTGTACACGAGGCTGTCCCTAACAGTCATAAAATCACCTTACTCCGCAAAAGAACTCATATCCCCGAACATCTCCTTGGGATCAACATTTTCGGCATCTTCTATGGGCACAAACTGTATACCCCTTACCTTGGAATTGCCCTCAAACTGCTGGGTCTTGAGAATATAGGTGTAATTTACCCTTACCTCCTGTCCGCCTGCCTTGAGAGTTACCTCAGAGGGATTCACCTTATCACGTATAACAACATGGAGATCTTTCCATAAGGGGTGTCTTGTAAGAACAGCATTGCCCTCATCGTCAACGCCTATATACGCCGATGGCTCAGACTCAACATACATTACCTCGCCTGTTGTCTGCTTGCCGTTTGCCACAAGAAGATCTCCCGGTTTAAGGGTATCCAATGACTCGGGAACCACCTGATTGGCATACAGCTCCACATACATATACTGCTCTTCCGAGAGAAGATTTTCTTCTCCCACGTTGCTGCTTTTGCCGAATATTCTGTAAACAACGGCAGCCGCAACGGCAATTATAACAACAATAACTATAATGTCAATAATATTAATTTTTTTCATTTTTCTTTACCTCTTTCAGTATATCGCCATATATTTTTTCGTGTCGCTTTGCCATTGAAACAAGGGAAAAATCACTTTTGATACTCATATAGAAATTATTCCCCAGTCTTTCCCGAAGCGCCTGATCCTTAAGCAGACGCATCACAGCCTGTGCCAGTGCATCGGAGTCGCCGACAGGAGTCAGAAGTCCCGTTTTTTCATTTTCTATCATCTCAACAACTCCGCCTGCCATAGTGGATATAGTTGCCTTTTTGCGGCGTCCTCCCTCCAGAAGAGCATAGGGAAAGCTTTCGGAATAGCTTGACAGCACATTTATGTCAACGGCATTATAAAAGCTGTCAATATATTCAAAGGGAAGATGCCCCAAGAAAAATATTCTGTCAAGCCCCTTTTCGTTTACATAGGCTTTAAGCTCTTCCGCCATATCGCCGTCACCTGCAATAAGAAACAGAACGTCCTTTCTGTCCCTTAAAACAAGCTCGGCAGCCTTTACAAAAACGTCAACTCCCTTTACCGCCTGAAGTCTTGCGGCAATGCCCACGATCGGTCTGTCGGCAGGGATCGAGTATTTCCTGAGAAACTCTTCCCTCGGCATTACCTCCGGTATATTTTCCATATCTATGCCGTTGTATATTACCCGAAGCCTTTCCGCCTTAAAGCCACGCTTTATAAGCATATTTTTGAAAACCTCAGTAACAGTCAGCACATATGAAAATCTTCTGAGTGCAAATGCGTTTATGGAAGTATAAACAAGTCTTTTTTTAAGACTTCCCGCAAAGTCAAGCTTATAATCGCTGTGAAGTGTTGTCAGCATGGGCATTTTAAGCCTATGTTTTATAAATAAGGATATATAATTAGCCCTTGCCCCGTGACAATGCACCAAATCCGCACCGCTTTCATTGAGATAACGGCTTATTTTGCCAAAAGCGCTTATATCATACCGCTTGTTCTGCCGTATGACCTTGACAGGTATACCAAGGGATCTTGCTTCACTTGTGAAAACACTCTCCATAATACAAAGCAGCGAAACGTCTATATTCAGTTTTAAAAGATTTGTAAGAAGAGAGAGAACGTGGGTTTTTGCCCCTCCCGTATCTCCGCCGGAAATAAAATGTATTATTTTCACTTCCATGCTCCTTTATGTTTTATAATAAATATTGTTGCGCCAACCCTTTCAACCATCGAAGATGGTTAAAAGAGTCGACCCATGGGGCGTGGAGCGGAGCGAGGACAATGACGCTGTGAGCGGACAAGCCGCTCACAGCGTCATTGTCCTCGCTCCGCTCCACGCTCCTGCCCGCAGTCCGGTTGGCTAGGCTTAAGGATTTTCTCAGGGTTTATTAGTGCACTGCTTTGAAAATATATCCGCAAGTCTGCCTGTCAGCGCCTTTCTTTCATAGAGCTCTATTACATCTCTCCTGCCCTCAAAAGTGAGAGAGCCGTTTTTCCAGTCGTTATAATATTTAAGCAGGTTCCGCTTTGCTCCTTCCTTATCGGAGGTTTCCGACACAATTCCTATGCCGCTTTTTAAAACAAGCTCCTTTGCCACTCCTTCCGGAAGAAGTGAAAGAACAGGTCTGCCTGTGTTCATATATTCAAACACCTTGCCGGTATAGAATGCGTCTGCGCCTCTGCCGCCTCCCTCTATAAGAAGCAGGCAATCCGCCGAAAGCTGACGTTTTATACACTCGTCATGGGGCACATAGCCCAAAATTTCAATTACGCCGTTAAGTCCGAAGCTGTCTATCTGAAGCTGAAGTTTGTCTTTATGATAATTTCCGATAAGCTGAACCTTTATTTTGTTTCTGTCAATGCTGCCCTCGCCTATAAGCTCGGAAAGCGCCGCAAAGAAAACATCGGGCTTTCTTCTGCCATAAAGAGCGCCTGTATATACAAGGGTAAACACAGGGTTTGTGGGGGGAGTAAGGTCAAGTCCCTCAAAATCCTCCTTATCATAGCCATTCGGTATAACATAAAAATTATCGCCTGATATGGAATTATTCCTTATGAAATTATCCCTCATAACAGGAGAATTGGCTATAAGCAGATCCGCCGTCTTTACCACATTGTTTTCCATTTTCTTTTCGATTGCCGTTCTGACAGGGTTGTAGGGAGAATCGAGGATATACGGATTATTCGTCCATTCATCTCTGAAATCGACTACCCATTTAAGGTCGGGCATACGTTTTTTGAGCCAAAGCCCCAAAAGATGGTCTGAATATGGGGCAGAGGTGGTATAAATTATGCTTATGCCTTCCTCTTTTATGACATTTTCCGCCTTTTTTCCGGAGGTCTTATACCAGAAATATGCCGAGTCGGGTATAGTCACCTTTCCCAGAACCTTGCCGGGAATATGCATTATTCCTCTGAGCTCAGGAGCCTCATACGCCTTTGTCCTGTAAATTTTTACGCCATCGGGAATATCCTTAAGAAGAGTGTCGTCCCTTATCGGCATATTCCCCTCCTGCCTTGTAAACACAACAGGCTCATAGTCGAAATATCTCAGGTTTTTAACAAACTTAACGCTCCTCTGAACTCCCGAACCCCCCATAGGGGGGAATTGATTAGCTATAATAAGAACCTTTTTCATAATTATCTGCCGTTCCCCAAAAGCTCATATCTGAGTCCTGCACTTTCCACCTTGTCCTTGTCAAAGAAATTGCGGGTATCAAGTATTACGTTTCCGTCCATAACACTTCTGAGCTGTTCAAAATCTATATCCTCAAATTCCTTATGGTTCACACATAAAACAACCATTGACGACCTGTCCGAAGCCGCATAAACGCTGTCGATGCCCCCGACCTTGTTGTTTGCATGAGGATCGCATACATTTACCACAACATTTTCATGCTTGAGAAGATCCAGCAGGCGCATAATAGGCGATTCCCTTACATCGTCTATATTTGGCTTATAGGTAACGCCGAGAAGAGTTATAAGCTGACCGTTAAAGCCGCCTAAAATTTTTCTGATTTTTTCAAACACATATTCGGGCATAGAGTCGTTTATATGGCGTCCCTGATTTATAAGCAGAGCATTTTTGCTTTTCTCCACAAGAAACCACGGGTCAAGAGCTATGCAGTGACCGCCCACACCGGGACCGGGGCTTAAAATGTTTACCCTCGGATGTTTATTGGCAAGTTCTATAACCTCCCACGCATTGACCCCAAGCTCCTCGCTCATTTTGGCAAGCTCGTTTGCAAGAGCTATGTTTACATCTCTGAATGTATTTTCCATAAGCTTGCACATTTCCGCAGTGGTAGATGTGGTCAGGCAGATTTCGCCCTCGCAGAAGCTTTCGTAAAGCTCCTTTACCTTTTGAGAGGATATTTCGTTTATACCGCCTACAATACGGCTGTTGTTTTTAAGCTCGTAAAGAACCTGACCGGGAAGTATTCTTTCAGGCGAATGGGCAACATACACATCCTCACCCATTTTAAGACCTGATTCACTGAGAATAGGCAGCATAAGATCCTCAACTGTTCTCGGAGGTGAAGTGGATTCGAGTACAACAATATTGCCCGGCTCAAGACAGGGCACGATAGACCTTGTGGCGGATTCCACAAAGCGCATATCGGCAGTCTTGTCTTTGTTTATGGGTGTGGGTACGGCAATTATATAAACATCGCAGTCCTTCGGGCACTCGTCCGTTCCCGTAAGGTTGCCCTTTTCAACTACTTCCTTTACAAGCTCTCCGAGTCCCGGCTCTTCGATTATTATTTTTCCCTTGTTAAGAGCCGAAACCGCATTTTTGTTTACGTCAAAGCCAACTACCCTGTGTCCCTTTGAAGCAAACATTGCCGCTGTGGGAAGTCCCACATAGCCTATTCCTATTACACATATACTCTTCATAAAAAACATTCCTTTCTTTATTTCGCTGTTATTTTATTTATTATTCTGTTAATTTCGTCCTTCATTTCACCGCTTGCATAAAGCAGCCCGAAATATAAAGCTATGCCTGCAAGAACCATAATACCGAGAGCGCCAAGGCTTGTGGGGAGCAGCATTTTTATGCAGATAAGAGCCGCCGCCATAATAAGTCCGCTGCCTATTATTCTCAGCCAGCAAATACCCGGCAGGCTGAATTTTATAAGCTTTCTCGTGCCATACCTTGCGAGCAGGAAATATACAAAAAAGCCTATGAATGTGGAAACGGCCGCTGTCATAAAGCCAAAAAGAGGTACAAAAGCAATATTTATGACAATATTCACAATGCCGCCCACAAGACTTCTGTAAAAAATCTGCTTTGTCATAGAATTAAGCTCCCAGCCCTTTATGCTGTATTCCGTCAGCGCAAGGAAAAGCATACCGAGAGCAACAGGACCCATTATAACATTTCCGCTGAAATACTGTGGAGCAAGCATAACTCCGCTTATTACGTCCTGCAAGGCGAATATGCCGCAGACGGCAGGCACTCCCAATATGAGATATAGTCTGACAGCTTCATTCACAAGTCTGCCGGCCTGCTCCTTATGCCCCTCCGACCATGTTCTTAAAATAGTGGGATAGCTTCCTCGCATAACAGCGGCGGCAAGCATTGTAAAAGCGGTGGAAACTATGGAATAATTCTGCTGATAAATACCCGCTTCGCCGTGTCCCTTGAAAAAGGTTATTATATATACATCGGATTTGTTGAGTATCTGCGTTGTTATCAGATTTCCCATAAGCGGAAAACCATAGGCGAAAAAATCAGCAAAAATAATCTTGTCATAGCTTTTCAGGTCTATATATTTGAACATCTGAAGCTTAAACGTGCCGAAAACGGTGGTAAACAGATCCATAAGACAATAGCTTATAAATATAAACTCTATCCTGCTGCCCCACAGCTTTGCCATAGCTATCAGAAGAACAAGCTTTCCGCAAATATTCACCACAGACAAAAAGAGATTGGTTTTTGCCATACGGACAGCCGCAAGCATGGCTATTACAAGCTGAGCGGAGCTGTAAGTCACAAACATAAAGCCCGCTGAAACAAGCAGCGTCATAGGGTAATTCTTCAAAAATTCCCCGCCGTATTCCCTTATAAATATAAGAAAGAGAACAGCTATAAAAATTATAGCAAGATTTATCCTCACCCATGAAAAAAAGGCAGTGGAATAAAATTCTTTAAGCTTGTTCTGTATTTCATACTTGTTTATGTATCGCATAACGGACTGCACAAGCCATTGGCAGGAAAACATGGCAATCGTGGTGACAGCTATGTTCACAGTGCTGTATATGCCCGTCTGCGCCGGAATGAATATCCACGACATCGCCGACAGGGTAAGAGCGCCGACTATGCCCTCACAGCCCTTTGCAAGCATATATATAACAGTATCTCTTGCCATCACATTTTTTCGGGAATTCTGCTCCGACATAAATCCAACTCCTCTCTGCCTTATAGGCAGACATACCTTACCATTATTATAATTATACCCCAATTGCCCGAAAAGTCAATCTCTTTATTGACAATCGCCAATATATTAAACGGTATACCGACCAACTTGCGGCGCAGGGGCAGGAGCGAAGGGCGAAGGGGCGGACGGAATAAGGCTCTGCGAGCCTTATTCCGTCCGCCCCTTCGCCCTTCGCTCCTGCCCCTCCCCCGCGGTGCCTTCTTTTTGTCCGTCTGCAGACGGACAAAAAGAAGGTAGCCGCAACCTTTTTATTTAAAGCGTTCAAGACCTCCAAGGGCTGTTTTTATAAAATTTTTAACTGCCGGCGAAGCATATTTGCCGGAACGTACAACAATGCCCAATGTTCTGTGATATTTTTTGCTTAAGGGCTTTATAATGTGTCCCGCGTGTACCTTGTCACCTAAAAGAAGCTTTGGCATAATGGAAACTCCCAGCCCCTCTCCGACCATTGCAAGTATGGCCTCATCTCCCTTTACTCTGTATTTTATATCGAAATCTATGCTGTCGTCGCCTTCGATATATTTATATATATCCTCATAAGAATTTTCACTGGGATAAATGAAAGGATATTTGGTAAGCTCATGTATGTCCACGACCTCTCTGTCGGCAAGAGGGTGATTTGCCGGAAGAACAGCCATAATAGGGTCGGTCTGAATAGGTATGAAATCCACACCCTCAGTTCCGGGGTCGGAAATAAATCCAAGGTCAAGAATTCCCTCCCTGATGCCGTTTATTATTTCCGAAGAGTCCCCCTCGGTAAGTCTGAGACTTATGTTGGGATATTTGCTTTCAAATATGCCTATTATCTTTGGCAGCCAATAAACGGAAACACTGTAAAAGGTTCCTATTCTTACGATACCCTTTTCAACACCCTTTATTTTGTCGGATATCTCAAGAATTCTGTCCTCGGAATTTATAAGCTGACGTATGTGGAAAATAAGCTCCTGCGCCTCGGCTGTTGGCACAACGCCGTTTTTTGTTCTTATAAGCAGAGAAAAACCAAGCTCCTTTTCAAGCGCCGCTATCATATGGCTTATTCCCGGCTGAGTATAATTGAGTCTTGCGGCAGCCGCCGTAAGGTTGCCTTCTTCTATGGCACTCAACAGTGCCCTGTATTTTATATTGCTCATATAATCACCATAACATTTCTGAATGATTAACATTCCTAATATTCATTTTACTTATTGCAATAACTGTGGTAATATCAGATTATAGTTGATTGCCCCTTTCTCCTAAAAAGTATATAAAAGTATATTATTAATGTCGGATGGTTCGCTTACGGGGCTAAGCGGCGATTCCGAAAACCCACAAACCCACATGACCGCAGACATTAGGTTCTGCGGTTTTTCATTTGTGACGTCACCTTGAAACAAGATATGTATTCATGGCTTCAAGATAATCAAGTATGCCATTCTTATATTCTATTATAAGGTCACGCCTGAATTTGTCATATGCTATTGACTTTCGCCCACCCTTTTTTGATTCCGTCCAGAATGGCAGAAAATCTCTGAGGGGCAAATAGAAATATTCATCGGTTTCTCTGAAATACACCAGAAAAAACGCTACTCCGCCTTGCTTTTCAAAGGCTGTCATAAAATCGACCTGATGTTCGTGAATATTGTGAATAGGCAGATTTTTAACGGCAGTTTCCTTGGCGTCAAAACACAGAGGTATTCCCTGAACAGCTCCTATGTAGTCAACTGTGGACTGCTTTTCAAAATAAGCAAGGGTGATAGTGCTTGTAGAATTGTCTATCTTTACGGGAGTTATTGGCGTAGGTATCTTCTGAATAACCCCAAGCTCCCTTTCCATTAATTTTTCGTTTGTAAAATTAATTATCTCTTCAAGCCCGGCACCCCTTAAGCCCCGTGAATTCCAATAGCCCATTTATATCATTCCTTAATAATTTTACTTTTCAACAAACGGCAGTATATGCAGACATATCCTTTGCCAATCCCATTATATCAAAAACATAAAAATTAAGCAACAAAAACCGATGATTTTGATTTATGCGATTTTGCTGCCGAAAAATGAGAAAATTTGCTTACTCGATATAATTGACAAAGAACCATGAAGATTGTATTATTAAGGAAGAACAGGTTTATGGCAGTAATTACAGAGGTATTTTTATGACTGATAATTTAGATCTGTCCGTTGTGATAGTAAATTTCAATACAAAAGCACTTTGCCGCCAGACAGTGGAATCGGTTTTTGAAAGCATAGAGAATATAAGCTGCGAAGTCATAATCGCCGACAATTCTTCTGTAAAGAAAGAGGAATTCACAAGCAATGATCCCCGTGTCAGAGTTTATTCCGGCCTGCCCAACAACGGCTTCGGAACAGCTTCAAACTACGGCGCAAAAAAAGCGTCAGGCAGATATATATTGTTTCTGAACTCAGATACGATCATGGGTAAAGGAAGTCTTGATAAAGCCGTAAATTATATGGATTCCCATACCGATATAGGCTGTCTTGGCATAAAAACACTTCTTGAAGACGGCTCTTTCGACCATGGCTGCAAAAGAGGTTTCCCCACTCCCTTTAACGCTTTCTGTTATTTTCTGAAGCTGGACAGGCTTTTCCCAAAAAACAGGAGCGTGGGAGGTTATAGACTTACATATATAGGGGAAGATGAAACCGCCGATGTTGACAGTGTTTCCGGCGCTTTTATGCTTATGCCGAAAGAGGTTTTCCGTGAAAGCGGCGGTTTTGACGAAAATATATTTATGCACGGCGAAGACATCGACCTGTGCCTCAGAATAAAAGCCCTGAAAAAAAGAGTGGTTTATTTCGGAGCTGCCTCGATGGTTCACCTCAAGGGAAGAAGTTCCCTCTATACAAAAAGCAGTGAAAGCATAAAAAATTTTTATAATGGCATAACCTATGTCTGCGATAAATATTACGCCGGAAAATACGGCAGAGCAGGTCTGTTTCTGCTTCACATCGCCATACGGCTCAAATGCAGACTTACACTTCTCAGACATATGCTCAAAAAATAAAAAGGCTGTGATAATATGAATTACATAGTAAAAACATTGAATTATCTGAAAAAAAACGGTCTGCCAAGCACTGTTGCAAAAGTCTGCGAAACCCGCAGCTTCCGTAAGGCTTCCGAAATATATATGCGGGAAAATTCCGTGACAGAGGAGGAACTCAGATATCAGCGTGAAAATCAGCCCCTGAGAGGAGCAAAATTCAGCGTTGTTGTTCCTCTGTATAATTCCGATGAGAACTATCTCCGGGAAACCATCGGCTCCGTTATGGCGCAAAGCTATGAAAACTGGGAGCTTATTCTTGTGGACGGCAGCAGCTTAAGCTATAAAACAGGAGAAAATACTGCGATGGAATATGTCTGCGCCGACAGCCGTGTAAAATACAGAAGGCTCGGAGCCAACCTCGGCATATCGGGCAACACAAACCACGGTGCGGAAGCAAGCAGCGGCGACTACATAATTTTTCTTGACCATGACGATATTCTTATGCCCGATGCCCTTTATCGGACTGCCGCAGCTGTTTCCGAAACAGGGGCGGATTTTATATATACCGATGAATACAGCTTTTCCGAAAATGCCGGAAATGTCATAAGCGTAACCCTTAAACCCGATTTCGGAGAATATACCCTGCGAGGAATAAATTATATAGGACATATGTGTGCGGTCAGAAAAAGCCTTTTTATAAAGATAGGCGGACTGAGAAGCGAGTTTGACGGAAGTCAGGACTACGACCTCGCTCTCAGGCTGGGAGAAAAGGCTGAAAAAATACTCCATATTCCCTACGTGCTTTACGGTTGGAGAATACACGGCGGTTCCGTTTCATCGGGAATAGATGCAAAAAGCTACTGCCTTGAAAGCGCAAAAGCCGCCATAATGGAACACCTCGGAAGAAAGGGCGTAAAAGCCGAGATTTCCGACATTACAGGCGCGGAATCAGCCTACCGCCTCAGATATGCCTGCCCCGATGTTACAATCTCCCTTGTTGTCTGCTTTGAGGGCAGCGAAAAGCAGTTTGTATACTATATGAATAAGGTTTTTGAAAGCATTGGACAAAAAGAGGTTGAAATAATTACACTGGGGGGCTATAATAGCTTTGACGGCGTACTTAACATAGAATATTATGATGAATACAGCTTCACCGAAATGGCTAATATAGGCGCAAGAGCATCATCGGGAGATGTCATAATGTTTCTTGACCACAGAATCGTGCCCCATGAAGGCTTTCTCGAAGAGCTTGTCCCCTATGCCGCCTTCCCCGATGTGGGCTGTGTCGGCGGTCAGCTCATAAACCGCTTCGGAATTGTGGAGGCAATGGGATACAGACTTGACAGAAACGATATACTTACGCCTTGGCTCAGAGGAAGCAGCAAAAAAGGCGTAGGATATCTCAGAGGTCTTAAAACGGCATACAACGTAAGCTGCCTTATGGGCGGATTTATGATGGTGAGAAACAAAGATTTTATGTCCGTAGGCGGCTTCAACGAAAGACTCGGCGTGATTTCCGGAGGCTGTGACCTCTGCCTCAGACTTATAGGAAGAGGCAACAACATTATAACACCCTATGCGCAGGGTACGCTCACAGACACAATAGACGAGGACTTTTATGATTTTTACAGTGAAAACGGCTATGCCTGCGACTATGAGGACAGATTTCTGAGAATGCCGTAGAAAGGAGAAAATATGAAAATAGGTTTTATAGGCTGCGGAAATATGGCGGGAGCAATAATAAGCGGACTTATTGAAAAGAATATATTCGCTCCCGAAGAAATTATAGCATCTGATGCGAACGAACATTCCTTTGAAAATATAAAATACAATATAAATACAACCCCTGACAATAAAGAAACAGCGGAAAAATCACAGGTCGTTGTTCTCTCCGTAAAGCCGCAGCATTACGAAGCCGTTATTTCCGAAATAAAGGATTATATAACAGAGGATAAGCTTGTTATAACCATAGCTCCGGGAAAAACATTGTCATGGCTTGAAGATAAATTCGGCAAAAAAGTAAAGCTTGTAAGAACTATGCCAAACACGCCTGCTCTTGTGGGAGAAGGCATGACAGGCGTATGCTGCAGCCAAGCCGTTTCCGGGGAGGACATGTCATATGCCCTCAGAATTCTCTCAAGCTTCGGAAAAGCCGAAATAGTTCCCGAAGGTATAATGGATGCCGTTGTCGCTGTAAGCGGCAGTTCACCTGCTTATGTATTTATGCTCATAGAAGCCATGGCAGACGGCGCAGTCAGCGCAGGCATGGCAAGAAGCACAGCATATGAATTTGCGGCACAGGCAGTTCTCGGCAGTGCAAAAATGGTCCTTGAAACAGGCAGACACCCCGGTGAGCTTAAGGATATGGTTTGCTCTCCCGCAGGCACAACAATAGCCGCTGTCAAGGTTCTTGAGGACAATAACTTCAGAGCATCTGTCATGAAAGCGATGGACGCTTGTGTGGAAGTATGTAAAAAGCTTTAAAATCCACGTTATGCATACAAGGCTGCTCGGTGTGCGGGAACGGGTGAGGGAACGGACCCTGTCCGTTCCCTCACCCGTTCCCGCACACCGACCCGTGGGGGCGAACAAAGCGGCGACGCAGTCGCCGCTTTGTTCGCCCCCACGGGTCTGCCTGTTGGCTTGCCCGGAGGGTGAGCCGACAGGCAGAGCAGCAATAATCCGGAATATCCGTACTCCGCTGTGAATCCGCAGCGAACACTTTTCTATCAAAGCCTTGTGTTCAGTGGAAAATTTAAAGCTCCGCAAAACACAAGAAATGAATACACTTGATTTAAAAGCAGTCAATCCAAAGCATTTTCTGTAAGAGTGCTATAACGCTGCTCGGCGCGCGGAATCGGGTGAGGGAACGGACTTTGTCCGTTCCCTCACCCGATTCCGCGCGCCGACCCGTGGGGGAGGGCGAACAAAGCGGCGACGCAGTCGCCGCTTTGTTCGCCCTCCCCCACGGCCTGCCCTTTGATTTGCCCGAAGGGTGAATTAAAGGGTAGGGCAATATAAATGTTACAATTTTGTTAAGTTTTAATTAAATGGGTGTTTTTATAAAAAAAATAATGTATAATGAAAAAGCAATCTTTTAAAAACAAGGGGGAAAAGATAAATGAAAACATTAAAGGCTATGCTCACAGGCGTTCTCGGTGCGCTTTGCATAACGCTGAGCTGCTTTACAACAGCCGCATTTGCGGACGAAAATCTGTTATATGAAGAAAAGGATTCACAGACCCTCACAAGGGGCGTTACATATGATGAGATAACAAGGGTAACAAAAAACGGCTGGCAATATATATATGTGCTTACACTTGACGCAAAAGATGAAAACGTAGGACTTGACGTAATAGAATCCACCCGTGAGTTCGGACTGAAAGAAAACACTCTTGCCATTTCAAAGGAAAATAATGTCGTGGCCGCCGTAAACGGCGATTACTTCGGTTCGGGCAATCCCCAGTCATCTATGGGACAGGTTCTTTCTGACGGAAAACTTGAGGAAAGCAAAAACTACTACAACGCCGATGCAAACAATTATGCCGGTTTCTTTATAGACTCCGACGGAATACCCTTCGTTGATTATCTGAAAACTTCCGTAGGCTTCTATAATTCATCGCAGACGATCATAGAGCTTGGCGGAAAAAACAAATATACAAACTTTGCACAGCCTGTCTATTTTGACAAAACGGCAATGACAACAACAGCCGACTTAGACAAGCGCTATAAAAATCTCACGAAAATAGTTGTTGAAAAGGGCAAAATAGCAAAAATTTCTTCTCCCGGCGAAACAGTGACAATTCCCGACAACGGCTACATAATAGTTATGAGCAACGCAGTAAGGGAACAGAAAATAAGCTATTACTCAGTAGGTCAGGCGGTAAGCTTCGTTGAAAACGGAACCTTTGTTTTCAGACCCGCAAAGCAAATGTCAAGCATAGATTTCGGAATTTCCGGCGGCGGCGAAATACTGAGAAACGGTCAGCCGATCGCTCAGGGCGAAATAATAAGCCCCTCATCAAGAAATCCCAGAACCTGTATAGGCGTGAGCAGCGACAAGGGCAAAATAATCATTATGTGCGTAGACGGCAGAAAAAAGGGCATAGGCGCTACAAGCTATGAATGCTCTGCCATTATGAAGGAGCTTGGAGCCTACGACGCAATACAGCTTGACGGCGGCGGCTCAACAACTATGGTAATCAAGCCCCAGGGCGAAACAGAGCTTAAGACTGTCAATACCCCCTCGGACGGCGCAATGAGAGAGGTTCCCAATGCGGTGGGCGTAAAGTCCCTTGGCACATCTTCGGGGCTTGCCGTAATTGAGGTTTCAACATCAGCCAAAAACAATGTTCTTGTAAACGGTCTTGACTACAACCTCTCCTGCAGCGGTTTTGACGATATGTATAACTCCTATTATCTCAAACCCGAAGCCATATCCTACACTGTTGAGGGAGTGGAGGGCAGCTTTTCCGGCAGCAGCTTTACGCCGACCTCAGAGGGAATGGGCAAGATCATCGCCCACTATCCGCTTTCCGATGGAGGCGAGGTAGCAGGCGAAGCGGATATAATCGTTCTCCCCGGCATATCCATGATAAATGCGGAGGCGTCCACAAAGCAGATCGATGTCGGCATGGCAACGGAAATAGTCGTAAACGAATACAATAAGGACGGCTTCGGCGGCAGAAGAGTCGATCACAGTCTTGTAAGCTTCTCTGTCGACAATCCCGAAATCGGCTATGTAAACGAACTTGGCAACTTTGTCGCAACAGGCAAGGGTCAGGCATATATAACCTGCACATACAATAATATGTCCTGTGTATGCGGCGTTTATGTGGGAAAAACAACGCAGGTAATAAACAACTTTGAAGGGGCTTTAAAGCTGCAGTTTCTTAAATTCCCCGAAAAAGGAGCTTTTACAGGTGAAACGGGAATTGGCTATGGCGTTGGCACAAGCGGAAAGGCAAGCCTTCGTCTGAGCTATAATTTCCTGCCCAATGTATCCTCGGTTCAAGTGGCATATGCAAGCTTTACCGACAGAATACCCATAAGCGGAACGCCTACCGAACTGGGTCTTAACGTAAAGGGAAACAACAGCAAAAACCCCGTCAAAATAAATATCCGTGATGCAAATGAGAAAAGCTATAACATAACCCTTACTGATTCCCTCGATTTCGATGGCTGGCAGCATCTGAGCGGCAAAGTTCCCGGAGAAGTCAGATATCCCATATCGGTTATGTCGGTATATACGGCAGCCCTTTCAACAGGGGCAAGCGGCTCTTCAGGCACGCTTTATTTTGACGACCTTTCGGCGGATATAGGCAGCTATACCCAAAAGGTAACAATAAGCGACAGCAAAAGAATATCCAATGCCCCTGCCGACACAAGCAGTCTTTATATAGTTTCAAAGGGCGTCAACGGAGCCGCTCTCGGGCTTGACGGTCTTGTGACAAGCTGGTATTCAAACTATACAACGGCAGGAAACGAAAACATATCAATAGTCAATCTGACCACTGAGGACGGAACCATACTCAGGTCAAACAACACACAGCTAAGATATTTTGCGGATTATGTAAACCGACTGAGCTCCAAAAACATAGTCGTTATGACAAAAAGCGATATGTACGCCACAGGCAGCGGAAAATTTGCCGATGACAGGGAAAAGGAAATTTTCCACAAAATACTCAGCGAACAATTCCTTAAAGGAAAGAACATAATCGTGGTATCCTACGGCGGAAGTCTGTCCTCAGCCAATATAAAGGACGGCATAAGATATATCAACATAGGCGGAACAAGCTCAACAAAGCCCGTTCTGACAATAAAATACAACAGCTCCGATATGTACTACGGATTCTGAAAAAAGGACAGATAACGATATATTGTCCGCAAGAACCGATGGAAAGCCGATGCGGCGGTCTTTCCTCTGCTAATATAAAGGACGGCATAAGATATATCAACATAGGCGGAACAAGCTCAACAAAGCCTGTTCTGACAATAAAATACAACGGCTCCGATATGTACTACGGATTCTGAAAAAAAGACGGGTAACGATATATTGTCCGCAAGAACCGATGGAAAGCCGATGCCGCGGTCTTTCCTCCGCTAATATAAAGGACGGCATAAGATATATCAACATAGGCGGAACAAGCTCAACAAAGCCCGTTCTGACAATAAAATACAACGGCTCCGATATGTACTACGGATTCTGAAAAAGGGACAGATAACGATATATTGTCCGCAAAAACCGATGGAAAGCCGATGCCGCGGTCTTTCCTCCGATAATATAAAGGAGAACGGCATAAGATATATCAATATAGGCGGAACAAGCACAACAAAGCCTGTTCCGACAATAAAATACAACGGCTCCGATTGTACTGCGGATTCTGAAAAAAATGGGACGGATACCACAAAAAGTATCTGTCCCTTTTTTATACATAGGTTTAACCGATTAAATAAATTTACTCGCCGGAAACGGATATATTATCCGCAAGAACCGATGGTGAGCCAGTGCCGCTTATTGAAAATTCAAGATCCGATGCGACAGTCTTTATATCCTTCAGAAGGCTGAAAAAATTGCCTGCGCATATTATCTGCTCAACAGGGCGTGTTATTTTTCCATTTTCGACTACAAAGCCATGACACAGAAGGGAAAAATCACCTGTGACGGCGTTTGCTCCGGCGTGAAGTCCGCCAAGCTCCGTTATTACTACGCCGTTTCCCAGCATTTCCACAAGCTCCTCAAATGATACCTCTCCTTTTCTGAGGTAAAAATTGGTGGAGGAGGTAGATACCGAGCCTTTATATGATGCCTTGAAGCCGTTTCCCGTTGAACTCCTGCCTGCCTTGCGTGCCGATTTGAGGTTATAGAGAAGTGTTTTCAATACGCCCTTTTCAACCACCGTTTTGTTATATGAAGCAACTCCCTCGCTGTCAAAGGGAACGGAGGCATAGCCGTTTTCAATAAGAGGCTCGTCAACTATTGTTACAGCCTCCGATGCTATGATGCTGCCCTCCTTATCCTTAAGAAGTGAAAGCCCTTTCTGGGCAAGCTCGGCATAAAAGCTTGACGAAAATGTCTGAATAAGATCGGTAAAGGCTTCGTTTTTAAATATAACCTTGCCCTTATAGCCCTTCATAGAAGATGCGCCCAGTTGTTCCACAGCTTCTTTGCAGGCTTTTTCGGCTATTTTATGGGGATCAAGCTCCGAGGGGTAAAGGCTGCCTTTTATTTCTCCGCCTGTTTTCTTATTTCCCCCATCGGAGGCAAGCACGGAAACTATCGCCATAACGATACCCGACCTGTAATTCAGGTCAAGGCCCTTTGAATTGCATATAAAGACCTCTCCCTCTCCCGATGCAACAGTAGAGCCTGTTACAAGCTCTATTTTGTCGGAATAAGCATAGGCCTCCTTTTCAAGCTTCTTCGCAAGCTTTATTTTTTCTTCGTCCGAAAAGCCCTCAAGTCCCGAATCGTATGTTTTTATTTCGGGATAGCTTTTGCTGCCGGCATATATTTCTTCCCTTTCCTCGCTGCTCATAACGGCGGCATTTTCAAGAGCCTGCCTTATAGCCATATCCGCAGCCTCCTCTGAAATATCCTCCGTATAGAAATAACCTGTTCTGCCGTTTTTTATACCTCTGAAGCTCACCCCTCCCGATGAGCTTTTTCTGTATTTTTCTATTTCACCTCTGAATATATTCACACTGAAGCTTCTGTTTATGCCGGCGTACATTTCATACTCTTCAAAGCCTGCCTTTTCAGCCTTTTCGAAAAGTATGTCCCTGAATCTGCCTATATCCATTATGCCTTACCTCCCACTGTCATTTCCGATACCTTTATCATTGGCTGACCTACACAAACGGGTATGGAGCCGGACGAGGCTCCGCACATTCCGCAGGCAAGACTTTCACCCGGAGAAACCATCTCGATATTCTTTATTATTTCATCTCCGCGCCCTATGAGAGAAGCCCCTCTGACAGGCTCGGCTATTCTGCCGTTTCTTATAATATACGCCTCGTTCACTGCAAAATTGAACTCTCCCGTAGCCGGGCTTACAGAGCCGCCACCCATATTCTTACAATATATTCCGAAGTCCACAGATGAAATTATGTCATCTCTGCTGTCGCTGCCCCCGGCTATATATGTGTTTGTCATTCTGGGAACCGGCGCAAGCATATACGACTGCCGTCTGCACGCCCCCGTAGACTTAAGCCCCAGTTTTTTCCCATAAAATCTGTCCGTCATATAGTTTTTGAGCACGCCTTTTTCTATAAGAACATTTCTGCTTGTTTTTTCTCCCTCATCATCTATATTGAGAGAACCCCAGCTAAAGGGTATTGTTCCGTCGTCTATTGCGGTGACCTTGGGACTTGCAATCATCTTTCCCAGCTTTCCCGCAAAAACAGATGTATCCTTTGCCACTGCCACAGCTTCAAGTCCATGTCCGCAGGCCTCGTGGAAAAGCACTCCGCCGAATCCCCCGTCTATAACCACGGGAAATCTGCCGCCCGGAGCATAGCCTGCCCTCAGCATTTTCACGGCGCTTTCCGCTGCTCTGCGGCACAGACTGTCAAAATCAAAGTCCTCTGCAAATTCAAAGCCCTTCATAGCCCCCGGTCCGAAATAACCCGTCTGCTTTTCTCCTCCTCCGTCTGCTGCGGCATTTACGGTAAGACGTGTTCTCACACGTTTGTCCCTTGTTTCAAGCCCCTCGGAATTATATATGAATACGTCCTGCTCGTAAGAGGCAAACCCTGCCGTAACCTCCGTAATGCTTTTGTCATAGCCAAGAGCAGCATTACAGCCGCTTTTCAGCTTGTCATATACGGCTGTCTTTGATATGCCGAAGGGCAGAATAAGCGCCTTGTGTCTGTTTTCAATATCCCTGTTCACAAAAGGCTTTATATGGGATTTTTCATTGAAGCTGACAGCCTGAGCCGTTTCCTTTGCAAGCCTTATAAGGCTTTTTTCACTCAGGTCGTTTGTGTAGGAATATATAACCATATCTCCGTTTATAATTCTCAGCCCCAGTCCGCTGTCAATACCCGAAGCGGCGCTTTGTGTTCTGCCGTTTAAAAGTGAAACGGAAACATTGTTCCTGTGTTCTATAAAAACCTCCGAAAAATCCGCTCCTGCCTCAAGCGGTATCTCCAGAATTTCCGTAATTATTTTTTTGTCCGTCATATTATAAACTCCTCTCCTATCAGTTAGGCAAAGCTAATATTTTTATTATTTAAATTTTCCTCTTGAAATATTTATGCTTTTGTAATAGAATATATATAAAGCAACAGAACACAATCTTATGTTTTAATTTAATTACAGGAGGTGTGCGTAATGGCATATGTAATTTCTGACGACTGCATTATGTGCGGTGCTTGCGCTGAGGGTTGTCCCGCAGGCTGTATTTCTGAAGGTGACGGAAAGTATGTAATCGATGCAGATGCTTGCCTTGACTGCGGTGCATGCGAGGGTACTTGTCCGGTTGGCGCTCCTTCTCAGGCTTGATTTGGGCTTAAGAAGACGCTGAAATAATTCAAAATAAAACACTAAACGGCAAGACCGAAAGGTCGAGCCGTTTTTTACTGCGCAAAAGGCGGCACTCCCTGCGGAGCATACACGTCCCCCTGTTCAAGATTTTCAAATCTCGTATACATACCCAGCCACTTAAGCATTATAGTGCCCACAGAGCCGTTTCTGTGCTTTGCTATGATTACCTCAGCCTTGCCCTTTACGTCCATATTCTCCGGCTCATAATATTCCTGCCTGTAAAGAAAGCATACTATGTCTGCGTCCTGCTCTATGGCGCCGGAATCTCTCAGGTCCGAAAGCATAGGGCGTTTGTCCTTGCGGCTTTCATTGGCACGGCTCAGCTGTGACAGCGCAATAAGCGGCACATCAAGCTCCTTTGCTATCTGCTTGAGGGACTTTGATATCATAGCCACCTCCTGCTGCATGGAGTCGCTGCGTCTGCTGCTTTGTCCCATACTCATAAGCTGGAGATAGTCTATCACTATAAGCCCAAGTCCTCTTTCAAGCTTCAGTTTTCTGCATTTTGCCCTTATATCCATAGGCGTTATCGATGTATCGTCTATATATATGGGCGCTCCGGAAATTTCTCCTATGGCATCAAGCACCTTGCCCCAATCATCGTTTTCAAGCCTGCCTGTGCGGAGCTTGCCCAATTCCACTCTTGCCTCGCTGCTTATAAAACGGTTCACAAGCTGCCCTGCCGACATTTCAAGACTGAAAATCGCCGTAGGTATGTTCTTTTTTACGGCGGCATACTGGGCTATGTTAAGGGCGAACGCCGTCTTTCCCATAGACGGTCTGGCGGCAACAAGAATAAGGTCGGAATTCTGAAGTCCTGCCGTTTTATAGTCAAAGTCAATAAAGCCGGTGGGAATGCCCGTTATGCGTGAATTTCTTTTAGCCGCCTTTTCAATGTCCTCAACGGATTTGCTGATAAGCTCTCTTATGGAAATAAAATCCTCGCTTCTCCTGTCGGTAACTATGTCGTATATCTTCCTTTCCGCTTCGGAAAGTATGTTGTCTACACTGTCCCTTCCCTCATAGCCCTGCTCCTGTATTTCTCCCCCTGCCTTTATCAGACGGCGGAGCAGCGACTTGCCGGCAACAATCTCAGCATATTTCCTGCAGTTTGCGCTTGTGCCCACCATATCCGAAAGATTTATGAGATATTCCGTTCCGCCGGCTTGGTCAAGACTGCCATTTTCTTCAAGACGGTTTTTGACGGTTATGATGTCCACAGCCTCCCCACGGTTGAAAAGCTCCTGTATGGCGGCAAAAACGACCTGATTCGCAGGGCGGTAGAAATCCGAGGGGCGCAGAGTGTCCACAGCGGCTCTTATGCCGTCAATGTCGAACAGCATACACCCCAGAACAGCCTGTTCCGCCTCCATGTCGCTGGGAGGTATTCTTTTTATTATAATGTTTTCGTTTTCATCAGCCATATCCCAATTACCCCTGGCTGCCCTCTATGCTGAGCCTGAGCTTTGCCACAGCCTTAGTGTGCAGCTTTATTTCAACAATGTTTTCCCCTACGTTCCTGATAGGCTCAGGTATGACTATCTTTCTTCTGTCAACCTCTATCCCCGTCTGAGCCTTGAGCGCCTGAGCAATTTCCTTTCCCGTTACAGAGCCGAATATTCTGCCGCTTGTGCCTGTCTTTACACTTATGCCGACTGTCAGCGTTTCTATTTTCTCCTTAAGCTTAAGGGCCTCCTGATATTCGGCTTCAAGCCTTGCCTCGACAGCCTTGTTCTTTTTGTCAAGGGCATTCATATTTGCCTTGTTTGCCTCCACGGCAAGCTTTTTGGGGAAAAGGTGGTTTCTTGCATATCCGTCGCTTGCATTTATAACCTGCCCCTTTTTTCCTACGTTCTTAACGTCCTCAAGTAAAATAACCTTCAATTTTTATTCCTCCTTTAAATATTCCGCTATTTTTTCGTTGAGCATGGCTTCCGCCTTGCCTGTGTCTGTTGTTTTTATCTGACAGGCGGAGGTTTCAAAATGCCCTCCTCCCCCAAGCTTTTCGGCAATACGGGAGGTGTTTATCTTCCCCAGACTCCTCATGCTTATATTTATATAATCTCCTGCTCTTGCAAGAACAAAGGACGCCTCTATCCCCGAAATTTTAAGAAGCTCGTCAGCGGTGGTAGCGGCTGTCAGAAGCGGATTTTCACAATCATCACCGCACACGGTGACCGCCATATTGTCATTTATAATTTTGCAGTTTCTTATTGCGTCTATCCTGTCAAAATAGGTTTTGACGCTTTCCTTGAACATAAGCTTGACATTTATGGTGTCTGCGCCCTGTTTTTTAAGAAATGACGCAGCCTCGAAGGTCTGAACCGATGTTTTTACGGTAAACTGCTTTGTATCAAGCATAATTCCCGCAAGCATCGCCTCGGCCTCAAGACTTGTAAGTCTGAAATTCCTCGACATATATTTGAACATTTCACATATAAGCTCACTTGCCGATGAGGCTCTCGGCTCCAGATATGAAAGAACATACCCCGAAATTGCCCCCGGAATTTTGCGGTGGTGGTCAAACACGACATATTTCTTGACGGAATCTATCAGTCCTGCATTTTCACTGTAATCAGCCACATGACAGTCCACTATTACAAGAAGCGTGTTTTTTCTGACTAATTTTTCGGCGGCATCTGGCTTTACAAAGCAGTCCTTATAGTTTTTGTCTGCCGCAAGCCTGTCAAAGAGCGGCGAAACAGCCGATGAAACATTGCCAAGGACTATATTATACGCCTTGCCGAATGTCCTCGCTATTTTACATATGCCAACACAGGCTCCAAGGCTGTCGAAATCGGCGTTTTTGTGTCCCATTACAAGTATGTTTGAACATTCGCTTATAAGGTCTGAAAGAGCGTAGGCCTTTGCCCTTGCCCTTACTCTTGAATTTCCCTTTACAGAGGACGTTTTGCCGCCGAAATATTCGTATGCCTCGTTGTTTTTAATAACAGCCTGATCTCCTCCGCGGCTCAGTGCAAGCTCTATGGCCGTCTTTGCAAAATCAAGGGACTCTTTAAGGGTCTTTCCGTTTATGCCAAGTCCCATGCTTATTGTGATGGAAGCGCCCTCGCCGCAGTCTATCTGCTTCACACTGTCCAAAATGGAAAACTTGTTATAGCGGCACTTGTCCAGAAGCGCACTTGTGAGTATGACAAGATATTTGTCGTTTTCAAAATTTCTGACTATTCCTCCGCCGCTCTGAAAATAATCGTTTATTTTGTTTTCAAGTATGACTTTTACAACTCCCCGTCTTTTGTCCTCCACATTGTCAAGACATTCCGTCAGATTGTCTGTGAAAATAAGCCCTATGGCAACTCCTGCGCTGTCCTGGATTATCCTGTCAAAAAACACATTCATACAGCCGTTGTCCTTTGAAACGGAAACAAGATATATATGTCCGCCTATACGGCATATCTGCTTGCGCTTTGCCGGATCGAAATCGGGGCACAGATCCTTAAGCCCCAAAAGCTTTATTTCGTGTCTGTCATTGAAAAATTCTTCGGAAAACCTGTCGTTTGAATCTGTTATGTTCAGATTTTCGTCCGCACAGACCCACGGAAAGGGTACGGAATTCAATTCCATATATCAAAACCTCCAGAATTACGGAAATACCGGTTTAACGGAACAAAAAAATCATTTTGCGGCAAATTGGGGCAGAAATGATTTCTGAAGCTGTCCGGCACTTCCTTATCTCAAATCATATATATTATATGAGCCTAAAAGCTTATAAAAAGATGTTTTTCTCTTAACCATGGTGAGAGCGTCCCTTATGTCATTCAAATCGTCATTTTCAAGATCGACAAAGAAAACGTATTCTTCGGGGCGATCTCTCATAGGCCGTGATATAAGCTTTGTCAGATTTACGTCATATATTGAGAATATGCTTAAAATCTTAAAAAGACAGCCCGGCTCGTTTGAAACGGAAAAAGAAACCGTTGTTTTTGTTCTTTCACTGGCCTCGGAGGGAGCATTTTTTCTCACAAGAGCAAAGCGTGTAAAATTCTTGTCGCTGTCCTGTATTTTTTCCCTGAGTATTTTAAGCCCGTAAATAGGCGCCGAGATTTTATTGCCTATTGCGGCGGCGTCCTCCTCCGACTCCGAAACTATCCTCATGGCTTCGCTTGTGGAGGCAGCGGAAATGATCTGTGCATTCGGCAGATTTTTCCTCAGAAATGCCGAACACTGAGCCAGTGCCTGTGGATGGGAAAGAACCTTTTTTATATCGGAAAGCTCTATATCGTCTTTTGCGAAAAGCCCCTCCTCTATGGGCATATTCAGCTGAGCATCAATAAAAAGGGAAAAATCGAAAATAAGAGCATCGATCGTCGCGTTCACAGACCCCTCCGTAGAATTTTCCACAGGAACAACGGCATAATCGATCTCGCCGCCGTTTACCGCCAAAAGAACATCATATATCGATGGGTAAGGCACAAGCTCTTCTCCCTTGGCGAAATATGACGCCGCACTGTGGGAAAATGTGCCCATAGGCCCCAAAAAACCATACTTCATAATATAACCTCCGCATAATATGTTATTATTATTTTAACACAATCATATTCCATTTACAATAATTTCTATAAATTTTCTGACTGTCTATTGCAATTTGAAGCTTAAAGTAATATAATTTGAATATATAACTTTACCGAGGTGATAAAATGTCAGATAAGAAAACTATTTTAAGCTTTGTTCAGCCTTCGGGCGACCCCACCCTTGGAAATTATCTGGGAGCTTTCAGAAACTGGCGTGAACTTGCCGGGGAATATAACTGCATATATGCAATAGCGGATCTCCATACTCTTACCGTAAGACAAAATCCTGCCGATCTCAGGAAAAACTCCCGTCAGATGCTGGCTCTGCTTCTTGCTCTCGGGCTTGATGACAACGGCAGAAATATAATATTTGCGCAGTCCCATGTTCCGGCTCACGCAGAGCTTGCGTGGGTTCTGAACTGCTACACATATATAGGTGAGCTTAACAGAATGACACAGTTCAAAGACAAATCATCAAAACACCAGTCCAACATAAATGCGGGACTTCTCACCTATCCCTGTCTTATGGCGGCTGATATACTCCTTTATAATGCCGACCTTGTTCCCGTAGGGGAAGATCAGCGTCAACACCTTGAGCTTACAAGGGATATAGCCGAAAGATTCAACCATGTCTACGGCGATGTCTTTACAGTGCCGGCAGCATATATAGGCAAGGTAGGCGCAAGAATAATGGGTCTGCAGGAGCCTGCAAGAAAAATGTCAAAATCCGAAAGCGCAAACGCAAATAATGTAATATATCTGAATGATGATCTGAATCAGATAGCAAATAAAATCAAGCGTGCCGTAACAGACTCCGACAACACTGTAAAAGCCTCCGATGACAAACCTGGAATAACCAATCTTCTCAACATATACTGCGCCGTAACAGGCAAGGCAATGAAAACCGCCGAGGAAGAATTCGCCGGTCTTGGCTACGGAGCCTTCAAAAATGCCGTTGCGGAAGCCGTTGTTGAGGACTTAAGACCCATCAAGGCAAAATATAACGAAATACTGAACGACAAGTCATATATAGAAGAAACGATCAAAAACGGAGCCGAAAGAGCCTCCCATACAGCTTACAGAACACTGGGAAAGGTATATAAAAAGCTCGGCTTTCTCCCCCGTACATGATCCCCATCACATTTCCAAAAAATCACACCCCCCATATGCCAACTTTTCCGCATGGGGGCATTTTTTATGATCCCTGACTTTTTATGTGTATTATAACTTTTTATTCCGAGGTGTTCTCTCTTAAAGCAATCTCCTCAGTTCTTTTAAATATACATTTTCAATTCTTAGCTTTAAGTTTTCTTCCTTCAATTACTTTAAATACTCTGTATCAATATCTGTTTTGCCGGAAATATCATGATTTTTATTTGCTTTCCACAACTTTTCGCCAACCTTTCCTTCCGCTTTGGTTTCAGTGTATCCAAACCGGTCACTCTATGGTCATTTATCCATTTGACAACGCATCTGTATTATGCCTCTCCATTATGATATGCTTATACAACTTTTTTAATTTATAGCTATATTTTGTCATAAAAAAATGACCCCCTGTCGTTAGATTTTGGTCCAACTTTTGGGGGTCAGTACAAACAGGGACATATTTTATTTAAAACGTTTGTAAAAAATTGTTTATATCTGTAATAACGGCCACATCTATAATTGTCATCATAATAATGACAAAAGCAAAGACATAGCTGCTCTTAAAACGGAAAAGCTTTGCAAGACAGTCTATTCCGTATTTAATCAGAGGTATATATGCCCATAAAAAGTAAAAGCTGAATATCGGACTATCAACAGGCGACCAGCCTATTATTACTACAAAAACAAACGAGAAAAGCGCCCATAGACCGCATATTTTTGTAAATGCTTCTTTGTGTTTATATGTAAATCCTATAAGCATAATTATAACGATAAATATGCTTAAAAATTCCACATTTTCCAATATTGACTGCCATACATAAGATGCACCGGGCGCCGCATTTGAATCCAGACAGAAAAAAGCATTCCTGACTAATTTTGTAAAGGAAATCAGCTTTTGTGTCAGAGTAGTATTTGTTGTTAGGTAGCCTACAACATATGTGGATCCACTGGGAAGCATATGAAAGTCCAAGGGATCGAAAAAGCATATTCTCCCGAAGCAGATTATTGTAAGAACCGTTTTCATAACCATTTCAAATACTCTTATGACCATATCCTTGATTTTACGGTTTTTTACCATAGTCAGTTCCAATACGCCGATAAGAGCACTGGTAGGCATTATTCCTGTGGCGCCAATAAGCTTTTCGGTTGACTTGTGGGGCTTCTGAAACATATAAAATATATACATAAGCACAAGTAAGATTCCCAGATTATATTTTTCCGTTATGACAAGATGAAATACAAATGAAAACGACAGGCAATAAAGCCAGAAAATCGTTTTGCTTCCGGTTAGTTTTTTAAGTATGAAAGCGGATAAAAGCGAAAATTGTATATTTGCCTCTTGTATAATAAAGTTTGCAATTTCATACTTGAGATTCTGCGGAACAAATATATTAACTACATATTCAACTACAGAATATATCGGAAAGTATAATGTTTCAAACAAAGGATGACGTATATCATAATTGTTCAGATTTGAAAAAACATAATTATAATTTTTTCCCTGGTCTGTTGCGAAAGTTTTATCCGTTGATGAAAAAAACATATTTTCATTGAAATAAAGCAGCATCACAATAAGACTTATTCCTATGGTAAGGAAAAGATAAAGTTTTTTTTCAGAAGAATCTGCCTCTGAAAAAATATCTTTTATAGCCTCTGACATCCTGTCTATAATCCACACAAGAAAATATCCAAATGCCGGAACAGCCAATATAAATATTATCAGACTGAACATCTGTGGAGGGATAAGAAAATCTTCAAGACCTTTAAGCCATACTCCTCTGGTATCATAATTCTTTTTGAGAATTATATACGCCAAAAAATATGATATAACAAACAGATATGGATTGTTTTCTATTTTTTTAAATATATCGTCCTTTGTTTTCATAAAAAAATAAAATGCACAGAAAAAAGCTGTCAAACAGGTTATTATGACTGAATGCGCAGAAAAGAAGTCCTGTGGAATTTGTTGGAATGAAAAAATCCCAAAAGACAGTGACATAAATATTGCTAATATTATAATTATAAATTTGTCAATATATTTTCTTTCCATATAGTATATATCCTCCTTATAAAAAATAAATTATAAATGTAATTAACAGTATGTATATAATCCCGGAAAAAATCAGAAGCCTGATTTCAAATAAGGTGTTTATAGGATCTCCGTCTGTTTGCCCCCTCCGTAAAGCATATAATTATATTTTATAGCAATAAACATAACTACAAGCACTGTATATACTAAATATTGGGATTTTCCCAATGTCCAAAGAGAATAAAAGGTTATTCCAAGCCCCATTGCCAAATACATATGATTTTCAAGAAATGACAGTGTGTATTTTTTAAGAACAGGCCGAATAATCCCGGGATATATTATTTGTTTTTCATCTTTGGATAAAGAAGCCAGTCTGCTGATTTTTCCTTTTCCTAATCCCAGATAGAATGAAATGAACAGAACCGTTAGAAAAAGCCACGAAGATATTTTTATGTCCGATAATAAACCGCCATATATTATTCTTAATGGATATCCTGAGCCAAGAAGAACTATGTCTACAGCCGATACATTTTTAAGTCCATAACTGTATGCAATATTGACAGCCAGATAAATAAAGCACCATATCCATGAATAAATGCTGACCTTAAAAAGCAGAAGCAGCGCCATCAAGCTTATCAATAAAACAGCACTCGTAACTTTTGCCTCAAAGGCAGATATTTTCCCTGAAGCCAGAACTCTGTTTTGCTTATCTGAGTGAAGTCTGTCTTTTTCAATAACCTTAAGGTCATTCATAATATAAACAAATGAACATAAAAGAGAAAAGGCTAACATACCTCCGATCGTTTTCCCAACAAGCTGAAAATTCCTAATCTGACCTGAGAAAAAAATCGGAAGTAAAATCAATATGTTTTTTATATAGTGTTTTACTCTCATGAGTTTTATATATTCATTTATCATAATAAAACTCCTCCTGACTATAAAAAACCTATTCGTCTGCATCATAACAATTTATCTGCTGTGTTAGGAACTAATAGTAAACTATACAATTTATGATAGCATTTCATTATATAAAAGTCAATAATTTTCTGGATTTACGATCGTGTATAAAATTATTAATTATATTGTCTTATGTCATGCCCCATATGTCGGCTTTTCCGCATTGGGACTTTTTTTGATTTATGATTTTTTATGGGTTTTGAATACACCGAATGCTGTCAGTACCACATCTGCCGATGTAAGAATTGCTGAGAATATTATGAGAGTATCTGTCTTGATGAGTTTGCTATGGCATATATTATCAAATTACACACGCAGAACTCAGTTTATTGTTTATAACCTTTTACTGACTTCCCATACCCCGAATGCTGTCAGTGACGTGTTTTCCGCTATGAGGATTACTGAAGAAAATTATGGGGGTGCTGTGGTATATATTTTCAAATTATGAGTAACGGGGCATAATCAGAACGCCCCCATATGTCGGCTTTTCCGCATTGGGGGCGTTTTTTTATGGATTATGATTTTTTATGGGTTTTGAATATGCCGAATGCTGTCAGTGCTATGCCTGCGGCTATGAGAATTGCTGAGGGAATTATGGGCATACCTGTCTGTGGAAGTGGTCCGCTCTTTTCCTCAATTTTTGCCGTTCCCGTTGTTTCTTCCGAAGCTGATGTGGTTTCGGTGGTTTCACTTACCGCCTCGTCTGGCTGCTCCTCCTTCGGGGGATATGTATTGTCCACGGGTGGATTTTCATTCTCACGTCTGTATCTGTTTGTTATGGTATAGCTTCCGTCTTTTTCGGTTATGGACGAGATATAATCGGAGCCGATGTCTATCTCCTCTACGCTCCATTTATGACCGCCTGTAAGCTCTGTCCATGCTGCGCTCCAGTTGTTGTCGGGGCTTAACAGACAGCTGTCATATATTTCTCCGTCCCTGAGAAGATTTACGGTGACGGAATCGGGTCTTGTGCCGAGAGTGCCGTTTTTATCGTCCCATACCTTATTTACGGAAATTCTCCTGTAAACCGCAGAGCTGCCATGACCGTTATGGGGCGGCGGATTGTAGGAATCTCCCGTATATGTGGTGATTTCGGTATATCCCTCGGTTTCCGTACCTGCCGTAGTGCCCTCAGATGTGGGAACATACGTATTTGTAACCGTGAAATAGTTGTTCTGCCTGTTTACGGACGCCACATATCCCTCGGCGATATTGACCTCCTCCACACTCCACGAGGAGCCGCTGTCAAGCCCTGTCCATGTATGGCTCCAGCCGTTGGTTTCGTCAAGGGTCGCCGTCCTGTAAAGCTCGCCGTTTCTCAGAAGATTTACCTCCGCCGAAGCAGGTCTTGCTCCTGCTGCATTGTCCTTGTCGTCCCATACCTTATTCACATAAACGCTTATGTCGGTGGGAGAGCCTCCTCCATGATCCGGATTTGTGGGACCCTCAGTTTCGGTGTCCGTTTCAGTGTCCGTCTGAGTATCGGTGTCTGTTTCCGTCTGAGTGTCGGTCTGAGTGTCGGTCTGAGTTTCGGTGTCCGTTTCGGTCTGTGTATCGGTTTCCGTCTGTGTGTCCGTTTCAGTTTCGGTAGTAGGATTATCTCCCGGTCCGCCTCCCGGAGATGTGGGAGGTTCCGTAGCAGTGTCGGTTTCGGTCTGTGTATCAGTTTCCGTCTGAGTGTCGGTTTCGGTTTGCGTGTCAGTTTCCGTCTGTGTGTCCGTTTCCGTCTGTGTGTCGGTTTCCGTATCGGTTTCATGCTCAATGGAGATCCTGTTTATAACCACATATTCATACTTATCCTTCTGAGCATTGGAGTCGTCAATATATTCCGGCGTATATCCGTCTATCGACTTGTCGTCATATTCCCTTATACTCCACTGATATCTGTTGTCAAGTCCTGTCCATGTATAGCTTGATCCCATATGATTGAAGTCGCTTACATTTACCGATCTGAAGGGAACCTCCGGCATATCGCTCCTTATAAGATAAAGCCTTGTGAATGCCGGTCTGTTGGGATCGTTGTTGTCGTCCCACTGCTTATTTACAGATACGCTGCCCGTTTTATATGTGGAAACAGGCGGCTTTTCCGTTTCCGTTTCGCTCTCGGATTCTGATTCCGTCTGAGTATCGGTTTCGGTAGGTGGTTCCGTAGTTTCATCGGGCTTTTCAAATCTGTTTACAAAACGAAGCTCAAGCCCTCTGTTTACCGTGCCCGAAGCCGTATTCTTATCTGAGGTCGCCGCAGTGGTATCATTCACTATGCGGGTTGAAAAATCACTTCCCGATGCCTCAGTAACGGTGTAGGCTGCACCCGCCTCTATGTTTCTGACAGTAAGGCTTTCCTCCGCCTTAAGGCTGAAATCCGCCTTTCCGTCAACAAACGTAATGGCTGTGAGCGCTCCTTCGCATTCATATTCCCCGTTAAGTGGTTCGCCGTAGGAATCCGTAAGGGTCATTGTAAAATCAAAGCTTCTGTCGTCAGCCCTTTCGGCTCCCTCCTCATACTCAGCCTGTTTCGTAACCTTCAGACTGAAAAGCGCAATATTCGTAAAATCGAAGGTGCCTGTCGGCTTGGGACTTACCGACTGCTTTGCCTTAAGCACGCCGCTGCCGTCATCGTCAACGGTTATATCTATTCTGTATACCTGCGTGCTGTTCTTATATCCGGGGCTTGGCTCTTCTGAAAGTGTAAAGTGATAAGCCCCCGCCTTGGTGAAGTTAAGGCTGCCCAGCGCCGCTGTCTTTGCCGAGGAGCTTTCCTCTGCTCCATAGCTTATGCTGACTGTCTTGCTGTGGCTCGCTTTGTCAAGTCCGTCAGCCCATACATAGCCCTGTTCTACTGCTTCGTATGTGTCCTCATCAGCCTTAAGCACAAATGTAAATACATTGTCCGCTTCCGAATTCTTTCCTCTGAGTATTTTTTTCACGTCTGCAAGAGCCAGACTGCCTGTGGGGTTATAGCTGTTTGTAAACTGCACCTCGCCGTCAAGGGCTTCGCCGTCCTTGGTTATGGAGGTTATGACAGCCTTCGGCTCCGTTTCCGCTCCCGTTACGCTTACAACGACCTTGCAGGGTTTTGCATCATAGGTTATGCCGCCCTTTTTGTTTGCAGGCACAACCTCGGAGATGGTATATGTAAATTCGCCGTTTTCCGTGAAATCAGGTGAATTCTTGTCCGTAAAAATGTCAAAGCTCCATTCGTTAAGCCCTGCCTGCGGCTTGGTTGAAATTCTCAGCACGCCGCTTGCGTCCGCTCCGTAGGGTGCCGGCGCTCCGTCCTCCGGCGTAACCTTGAATGTAAGTGTATTGTCGTCACTTCTGAAGGTTCTGCCCGTAATTATCTTCCTGCCCTTCAGCGTTATGTGGGCAGGCTCCGGTCCGGGAATTTCCGGTGCTTTTTCATTTTCCACATAATCCGCCTCTGAATAATTCCATATATCCACGGCATTCTTGGCTTCATCGGGGAGCATATCCCTTGTGAGCAGAGTATGCTCAGTATCCTCCGGATTTCCGAAATAGAAATAATATTTCTGTACGGCGTTGGGATTGAAATAATATCCCGGCGCAGCCTTTGTTTCCTTTATATAATAAAGTGTGTTGAAGTCATAAAACGTATCGTTGGGTGTATAGTCACGCTGTATGGGTATATATCCGCCCTTGTCCGCAGTATTATAGACCCATATTTCCTCGTCCTCTCCATCGGGGTTATATTTGTATGATGTAAACTCAGCCCCGGAAATAAAGGTGTCGTAATCGTTTTCGTCAACCTTGTAAAGTGTGTATGTATTCTGATAGAATCCCTCGCCATATGCGCCGGAAACTACCCACTCATCGTGTACGCTGCTTTCGCTTTCGACCTCCTCAAGTCCTATAAGGGAAACCTTGTTCGATACATTCATATTCTGTTTTGTAATGTCCTCGTCAAAGCTTATCTTGTAGGAGTAGGCAAGCACAAGAGGAACTCCGTCCGGAATAGAAGCGACAATTGACTTTGTGACCTTGCCTGAGCCGTCTGTCGTCCTTTCAAACTTCCAGCCCCATAAATCATCGGGCACAAGGCTTTCCTCTCCCATCTCGTTCTTCTTTATTTCAAGTCTGAGATATCTGTTTCTGTTATACTCGTCCTTCTCGTACACAGGCTCTGCGTAATAAAGCTTAAGTGAATCGGCATCAAGGGTATAGTTTTCCTTTGTGTCGTCATTGGGAGTATATGAAAGCATATCCCTTAAAACAAGAACACCGTCCTCTATAAGGGTATCTCCGTAGGGATTTATTTCAAGTGTATAGCACAGCTCATTGAGGTCAAAGCCGTCATTCTCATATTTGCCCGTCTTTTTTATTGCGGACTTCTTTGTGTCCACCGTAACATGGTATTCGTGGGAATCGCTGCCATAGCTGCCGCCGTCTGCGCTGACCTCGGCATTATTTACGAAGTTAAGGTCGTTAAGCTTATCGTTTTCTATAAACTCGTCCTTTACGCTGCATTCATATCTCAGGAAGAAGCTGTTTCCGTCCTTCAGCATAGCGGGTCTTTCGCCGTTATAGCTCACACGGGTCGTAACGGTGTTGGAGCCTGTGTCATAGCTGCTGTCAAGCACAAGCCCGAACATATTCGTCCGTGAATTCTTTTCAATGGACTCATACCATTCATTTCCCCATTCATCGGAAACATAGCCCACATAAAGCCTGTCAAGAACGACTCCTTCGGGAAGCTTGTCGGTAACGGTAAAGCGGTCCTTCTTTTCGCCCTCCTTGTCCATATATACATAAACCTTCCAGACAAGATTTCTGCTGTTCTTGGGATTCTCCGTAAAGTCGGAGTCCTCCTTTGAATCATTCGTCTTTACGACCCTGTCTTTATATATATAGCTTGCCTTTTTGCCGAAGCTGCCTGCATGAGCCCAGTTTATGAACTCATAGCCCTCATGCATAACCTTGCTGTCGGCGCTTGTCTTATATTCTATTGTAAGGCTTTTGCCGTCGGGGCAGTCATCGGGATATATAGTCTGAAGCACATCGAATCTGAATTCCACATATCTGAGCTGTCCCAAGCCGTCCATATCGGCCTTTATTTCGTCATAGCTGTACTCACGCCAGTCATTTTCGGGTATAAATCTGAGATTTCCCGTCTTTTTCGTCCAGCCGTCACCGCTGCCGCTGTTGATATCCTCAAAAGCCTTGCAGCCAAAAATATCCTCTGCGTCAAACCAATGACTGTCCGCCGAATTTTCTATTTTGTCGCCTATTTCCGTTCCCTCCGGCACGCCGTTTTCGGGAACTCCCACAGTAATATTCCATATAAGACTGTGTGTGCCGTCCTTGTTGTCCTCATTTGACACATATGTTTTGTCAAAAGAGCCGCCCTGTGTCTTTGCGGTGGACTCAGCGGGAACCTCCTTCTCCTTGTCGTCTCCCTCAGGAGTATAGTAGAGAACAGCTCTGTTTACAACATCGTTCCAGCCCCAGTCCTGTGCGCTTGTGATATAGGTGATTATATATTTTGCAGCGGAATCCGCCTTGAATTCAATATAATCTACGGTGCCGTCAGAATTGTAGTAAATGTCAACTCCTGCGTCCGGTTCTATTTTTATATCCGTCACACTGCCAAACATATCGTCATTTATTCTTGCTCCGTCAAGACTTGACGAGCCGTCGCCTATTTCCAGTGTCCACGTTATTCTGTCGCCGTCCGTCTGTGACCTTTTCTGAAGCATAGGCAGCACGGGAGGCTCTTCGCCGCCCTGACCTGCCGCCTGAATGTTTACCCAGCCCTCGTTGCTGTCGGTTATTTCCTCTCCGTCCTTTGAAGAGGTCGCTCTTACCTCATTCACTAAGTTTTCCGACATATAGCTTTCAACGCCGCTTACGTCAAGCTTGTATGTATAGGTTATCTTGTACGCATTGCAGACGGCGTTCCTGTAAGTATTGTTTTCCGTACCGGGGTCGTAGGTGCATTTGTCAAGACCGGGAAGTGTCATACTTAAGGTTCCGTTTGAAATATCCGTTGTTACGTCTGCCTCAACGGGAACAAAGTCGCTGTCATTGTAGTCATAGGTCACGTTCTTTACGGTTTCCCTTGAATCGTTTTCATAGCTGTAATTATAGCGGTGTACGCTGCCCTTTCCTACGCTTACCTCCGGTCCCTCTGCCGAAATTCCCTTTGAAAGTAAGTTGTTCCAGCCTATTATGCTGTCGTTTACGGTTATTGTGTCAAATGTACCCTTTTCGGTAAGAACAAGCACGGTATATGTCAGACTGCCCGTTGCCGAATCATATTTGCCGTCATACTTGAATGTTTCTATGTCCTTTGAAAAGGTCGAGTTGTCGGGATAGGATATGTCGCTGCCGTTAATGGTAAATTCCGCATCATCTGAGAATTTCACCCTCAGATCGCCGTTTTCGTCAGCTGCCGACCTCGAAAAGCTCGCATAAAAGTTTATAAAGCCCTTGAGGAGGGTTTCATATTCTTCGTTTTCAAATTCCGTAAGGTCAAACTCTACCGCAATATAATAATTGTCCGTTCCCTCGTCCCTTACGAATGTATAGTTGAAAAGGTTCTTTCCCGTGTCGATGTCGTTTCCGTCCCTTACGAATTTGTGATTAAGCATATTCTCAGGAACGATCACACCGTAAGGCAGCTCATAGAGATATGTATGATCCTTCGCCGCTTCAACCTCTCCCTTTACAACAATAAATTCAATATGGAGATTTGCCTTATATGTATCGCTCAGAGGATCGTAGGTCACATTTTTCTGTGTAAGCTCCGGCTTATATACATTATTGTCCTCATATCCCGAAATTATGGGAGCAAACTCCCTTATAACGGAAAGATCGATCTCATCGGGGGTCATAAGCCTTACAAGACGAACCGCACTGTTCAGATCGCCATATTCTTCCCCCTGACCATCGTCAGCGCCCTCTGTCGTTTCCTCGGAAATAACACTGTCGCCGACAATTTCTTCCTCATATGTAGTTTCCGTTTCCGTTTCGCCGGAAGTCTCGCCGACTACTTCGACATTTCCTCCGTCATCGCCCTTTAGCATACATTCCTCCGAATGGGTATGCTCCTCCAAAGGGCAAATAAGCTGTCTGTCCACAGCATAACACTCATCGCCGTGAGTATGGATCTCTCCGTCGGCACTCTCCTCGCCGTCCTCAAGTCCACAGACAAGATTTTCCGAGGTTTCATAACATTCCTCGCCGTGAGTATGCTCCTCAAGACCGCAGACATAAGCACTGCTTTCAATTTCTGCGGCAGGCACGATTATAATATTTGATACGATAAGCATAACAAAGGCTGCCAGACCCGCCGTGATCCTCATTCCCAAGGATCCGGGTCGCTTTATGTTTTTCATAGGTACACCTCCCCGTTTTTTCCTTTTAACTCTGTTTATTGTATAAGCCGTTTACCACGAAACAACTATGCTGTCTATATAACAGCCCCCGTTTTTGGAATATATATAATATGTGCCGGGCTCAAGCACAGCCGATGATGATATCGCCTTGGTTCCCTCGTCCTTGGGAGGAGCCGCCATATCCGATATCTTGTTGTTTGTCGGATCGGCGTTAAGCTCGTTCTGTCCGTCCGAAATAAATATGTACTTTTCCGTATCTCCGCTTGAAGAAGCCGTAACGGTTATCTCAGCGTCCTTGGCATCGGGCGGCACAGAAAACATAACCGAATTCCGTCCCGTATTTCCCGTATATCTTGTCCTTAACTGACCGTCGCCTGTGATCTGTATTTCATGATCAGGCTCTGCCAGAACAGTAAATGCGCCTGTGGTGCCCAGTCCCGGAACGCTCTCCGTCCATGTGCCTGCGTGCTTCATCATATCAAAGCTCGTAAGGCTCAGTGTATGTGTATCTGTATCAGACGGAAGTGTGGCGCCGCTGTCGGAAACCCACGTAACCTCTATGTCGCTTATGTCAATGCTTTTGAAGGTTGAATAAAGGTAGAACGTACCTTCGCCATATATAAGCTCGGATTTTACAGTCTGCGATGTAGACTTTGCGGCAATATCGGTCATCTGGTCGCTGGCAGAGCCTTCCACGCCCGTGCCCAGTCCGTTAAGAACCGTTTCGCCGTCGGATATGGCTATATATCTGTCGTCAGAGCCGCCCGATTTGGCGCTTACGCTGATTTCCGCACGCATAGCCCCCTCAGGAATATCTATCCTTACGGCTCTTTTCCACCCGTCCGCAGTTTTGACGCCCTCGCCCCTTGTCCTTATCTGTCCGTTTTTTCTTATAACCATATGTTCGCCGCTTTCCTCAGGGCCTGCAAGTATAGTTATCTTGCCGCCGCCCGTATTCACAGCGCAGGGGATCTCAATATCTCTTGTTATGTTTGTGTCATTTTCATAGAGATTTCTGAGGTCGCTCTGATGGAATTCAAGTCTGCCGTACTGCACAGCATATGAACGTATCTGAGCATAGCCGAATACGCCGAGAATTATTACAAGGCTAAGCCCCAAGCCGGCAAGTCTTTTAAAATTTTTCACATCTGATACCTCCTTAATATTGTTATATTTGTTTAAATATTTTATATTATTAAAGAAATTGTACATCAATTTAACCAATATGTCAATTATAATTATATTTTTTGGAGTAATTTTACACAATAAAATTAATTTGTGTTATGCTTATGATATAACATTTTTTACACCGACAACCGAACCTTTTCCGTTTTAAAATGCTCTTATATACAGATGCATAAAACCGGTTATTTATTATGTATCAAAGGCGCGTCGGTTTACACAGGAGGAAAGGTGATGAAAGAAAGAGAAATAATAGAAAGGCTCAAAGGGGGAGATAAGTCTGCCTTGGGCGAGCTGTATGAAATTTATATATCCTCTGCGCTCAGAACGGCGTATCTTATAACCTCAGATAAATTTGCGGCTGAAGATATAGTGTCCGAGGCGTTTATAGAGGTCTTTAAAAACATAAACAAGCTCAGAAAAAACGAGGCTTTCAGACAATGGCTCTTCCGGATAATAGTCAGGCTTTCATGGAAGGCAGGCAAAAACTCCGGACGCACAGTCCCCTCAGAAAATATAGAACAGCTTGCTGACGGCGCAGGCGTAAGGGACGAATATTTCACAAGGGAAAAATACACACCCCTATACAACGCCATAGATGCACTTTCGCCAAAGCTTCGGACCACAGTGGTTCTCTATTGGTTCAACGAAATGACAATAAAGGAAATCGCAAAGACTATGGGCTGTTTTGAGGGAACTGTAAAATCAAGGCTTTTTGCAGCAAAAAGAAAGCTCAGAGAAATACTTGAGGAGGCTGACCTATGAAAGAAGACATCATTAAAGAAGCACTTAGAGCAAAGGCTTTGCAGATAAATCCAACAGACAGCATAAAAGAAAGAATCTGCAAAGGCATAGAAAAAAAGGAGGCAGTTAAAATGATAAATATAAAGAAAACAGCAGTATGTATATGTGCGGCCGCCCTTGCACTGACAACAGTTGCTCTCGGCGCCGGAAAGGCAGTGAGTTCAAGCGCCCACTCCGACAGAAGAGAAGCAATAACCCATATTCCCACAGAAAAAGAGCTTATGGACAGCGTAGGCTATGCTCCCAAATTCACCGAGGAGCTTGGCGGATATAAGTTTATTTCCGCCCAGCCCACTCAGGGACAGGATGAGGACAAGGACGGAAATGTCGTAAGCGAATATAAGGAAATGAACTTTTTCTACAAACAGGACGACGGAATTCTCTCTCTTGGAACTCGCAACGGAGAAAATATCAATGACACTCAGCAATATGAAACCGTAAATGTAGACGGCGTGAAAGCATATTATACAAGCTTCACATATATGTCAGTTCCTCCCGATTATAAACCGACAGCCGAAGAAAAGGCGGCTGAAGAAGCGGGAGAGCTTCAGATAGGCTATGGCAGCGATAAGATATCCAAAGAAACAACCAACTTCATAATATGGTATGACGATGGAATAACATACCACATAATGGATATGGGCTGCGGCTTCACAAAGGAAGATATGACCAAAATGGCGCATGAGGTTATAAACAGCCGATAATCATAAGACCCAAGCCAACCGGACTGCGGAGCGGAGGGGGCGGCGAGGGGAAAAAATAAAAGTGTGAGGACAGCGCGCTGTCCTCACACTTTTATTTTTTCCCCTCGCCGCCCCCTCCCCCATTGGTCCGCCCTGACAGTCGTCCTCGGGACGACAGTCAGGGCGGGGCATAAAAATATAATAAAATCCTTTAATCGGCTTGATTTTTCATTGTTTATGTAATATTATAATAATTACAGAACTGTCTGAAAAATTTTTCCGGGAGGTTTTAATTATGCTTTCAATTGATAAAAAAACAGTCAATACAATAAGGCTTTTAGGCTGCGATGCCATAGAAAAGGCAAAATCAGGTCATCCGGGTATAGTTTTGGGTTCCGCCCCCATATTATATGAGCTTTGGGCGCATCATATGACCCATAACCCCAAAAGCACCAATTTTATAAACAGAGACCGTTTTATACTTTCTTCAGGTCATGGCTCCGCACTTCTCTACTCTATGCTTTGCGTGTTCGGCTATGGACTGTCTGCAAATGATATGCAGGAATTCAGACAATTTGGTTCCCTCACGCCGGGTCACCCTGAGCTGGGACATACAAAAGGCGTGGAAATATCCACAGGTCCTTTGGGTCACGGCGTTGCAAACGCAGTGGGAATGGCTCTTGCAGAAAGAAGTCTGGGCGCAAAATTCAATAAGGACGATAATAAGCTTATAGACCACTACACATACTGCCTTTGCGGCGATGGCTGTCTTATGGAGGGAGTTTCTTATGAAGCCGCTTCATTTGCAGGCAATTCAAAGCTCGGAAAGCTTATAGTTTTCTACGATTCAAATAATATAACAATCGAAGGCTCCACAGAGCTTTCATTCAATGAAGATATAAAGGCACGCTTCGAGGCTATAAACTGGCAGTATATAAAGGTAAACGACGGAAACGACCTCGATGCCATAGGCAAAGCCATAGAAACGGCAAAAGCAGAGGAAAACAAGCCTACGCTCATAGAAGTAAAAACAGTCATAGGCTACGGCTCGCCAAATAAAAGCGGTACATCTTCTGTACACGGAGCACCCCTCGGTGAAGAAGAGCTTAAAGCCACAAAAGCATTCTTCGGCTTTGACCCCGAAAAAAGCTTTGTGCTCGATGACGATGTGAAAGAACATATTGCAGACATATTGAATAAGCTTGAAGCCAAAGAGTCCGAGTGGAACAACAAATATGAAGAATATAAATCGAAATATCCCAAAGACGCCAAAGAGCTTGAAAAATGGCTCAACTGCGAATACGGAAAGGATCTTGAGGATAACGAAGAATTCTGGGAAAATGACGGAACGGAAAGATCAACAAGACAGTGTTCGGAAATCATACTGAACAGAGCAGCCGGACTTGTACCAAATCTGATAGGCGGCTCCGCAGATCTTTCACCGTCAAACCTCACGGTTATGAAAGGACGGGATTATCTCTCGGCAGACACTCCGACAGGCACAAATGTACATTTCGGAATAAGGGAACACGCCATGGCAGCTATGTCAAACGGTATGTATGTGCATGGCGGCTTCAGACCGTACTTTGCCACATTCTTCGTATTCTGCGATTATCTGCGTCCCGCTCTTCGCATGGAAGGCATTATGGGCATTCCCCTTATAGCTATATTTTCTCACGATTCCATAGGCGTGGGAGAAGACGGACCAACTCATCAGCCCATAGAACAGCTTGCATCTCTCAGATGTATGCCCAACTACACAGTTTTCCGTCCCTGTGACCTTACGGAAACAGCCGCAGCATACTGCTTTGCCCTTAAGTCGGAAAAAACACCAACCTGCATAGTCACCTCGCGTCAGACTATAAACCATGTAGAGGGCACAGGCAAAAATGCACTCAAGGGCGGATATATAATAAAGGAAGGCTTTAAAGAAAAGCCTGACGTTATTCTTATTGCAAGCGGCTCGGAAGTCCCGCTTATTGACAAGGCGGCAGATATGCTTCGTGAAGAGGGTATTTCCGCAAGATGTGTAAGTATGCCAAGCATGGAGGTTTTTGACTCTCAGAGCGATGAATATAAAAACTCGGTTCTTCCTGCTGACTGTAAAAAACGTCTTGCCGTTGAAGCAGCTTCAAGCTTCGGCTGGCACAAATATATTGGACTTGACGGTGATATAATATCGATGGACAGCTTCGGCGTATCGGGAAAATTCGTAGAGCTTTTCAAGAAATACGGCTTCACATATGATAATGTAGCAGAAAAAGCAAGAGCACTTGTAAATAATACAAAAAATCCCGCCTGAGATTTTCGCCCTGCCTTTCAGACCGCCAAGAGCGGTCTGAAAGGCAGGGCCGCAGGGGGCGGGGCAAGGGAGCAAAGAAAAAGGGGCGCTGCCCCTTTTTCTTTGCTCCCTTGCCCCGCCCCCTGCGGCCCGCAAGCCGGTCGGCTAAAATAAAAAAATACGCCATTCTTGATTTTTTGTCGAAATAAATCGAAATGGTTTTCAATACAAATATTGCTTATAAAGGCGAAAGGTCCCCGTTAAAAACGAGGACCTTTCTGATATCTGGGGGGGATATCTTTATCCAAGATCTGAAATATTGTCTTCTATGACATATTTCAAATCTATTGGCGTAGGTTTGTGGCTTATAAACAGCCCGTAAAGCTTTACAGCTTTTCCCAAATCCTTAGTAACATCAAATATTTTTTCTTCACCGATGAGAGCAGACTCCTTATACAGCTCCGCTATAAAGCCGTAAGAATCGCCGCTGTCGGAATCATTCTTTACAAAAGAATATTTTACGTTCATATCTGTGTCTTCGATGTGAACATTCTCGCTGCATATTATTTTCATATCTTTTTTCCTCCGGATTAACAATTATTTCCAATAATTATTATATCACAGCTTTGCTCTGTTGTTTTCGACAATCGATAGAAAAATAATATTATAATACTACAAAAATAATGCTGATTGTATTTATTTGTCGGAAAAATAATTCATTTTGAATTAATAAAATGTGTACAATTCCGTACAAACCGTAAAACATACTGTCGTAAAAAAACACCGGACATAAAATTATGTCCTCCGCCTGAAAAGACGAAGGACATATTTGGTGGTTAAAAAAAGCATTGCACGTATTTCCGAAAGCTCCCGATTTTGATTTCATCGGTAAGCTTTTATCGTCAATACGGCAATGCCCTGTTTTTTGATAATAATGCGTTGACAGTTTTGGTTCGCTCTATATTGAATGCCCCTGTGCTCCACCCTTTTTCTTCTGAAATTCATAACAGAAAAAGGTCTGAAGAAATTCCGGTGAAAGCTTAGCGATTATTGGCAGCAGCTTTTCAAGCTTCCCCGGAATTATAACGGCTTTTTCCTCAAACATTTTTTCGACAGCATACTCTGCGCAGTATTGAGGATCCAGTCCTTTTGTAGCAAAGCGAACTCCTGCCCTGTTATTAAAGTTTGTCGCAACAGGCCCCGGACAAAGCACACCGCAGTAAACTCTTGAGCCATGTCTGCGGAGCTCCTCCCTTACCGCCATGGTAAGACGGTATACATAAGCCTTTGTTCCGTAATATGTCGCCATCATAGGTCCGGGCAGAAAAGAAGCAAGGGAGCCCACATTAAGTATATACCCATAGCCTTTTTGGGTAAAATCCCTTAAAAAAAGCTTTGTAAGTATGTGAACCGCTTTTATGTTAAGGTCTATCATATTTATTTCCTTTTCAAGATCCCCCTCCGTCAAGGATGCAAATTCTCCGAATCCGGCATTATTTATAACAATTTCGACCTTTTCGTTTTTAAGCTCTTCATGGAGCCTTATACATTCTTCAGGCTTTGATAGATCGGCAGGTATGACAATTGTTTTCGTGCTCATCTCAGATGCCAGCCTATCAAGCTTATCTCTGTTTCTTGCCGTTATTATAATATCAAAGCCCATTTCCGACAGTTTTTTAGCCATATAATAACCTATGCCGCCGCTTGCTCCCGTAATTAATGCAGCCATTTCAACGCCTCCCTTGTAAGTGCTTCCTTAGTATTGTTTTTAGGATTCTCAAATACAAAATCAAGGAGCCTGTCAATAGTTTTGCCTATTTCCATACCTTTAAAACCAAGAATAAGCAAATCGTTTCCGTTTATGTTTATATCCTTTTTTGTTATGCGCTGTTCGGAAGATATGAAAAGCTTAGCCTCATTTATCCGACCTTCATTTTTTGCTTCCTTTATATCAATAAGCCGCAGGAAGCTCTCCGTACCTATTTCTGACAATATTTTCCTCATGGTGAATATATCGCAGAAAACATCTGAGTTATAATATTTTATAAGCTTCATAGTTTCCCTTATAATATCATTTGAAAGTCTGAGAGATTTAAGTATATCGTAAGCATCCTTTTCTTCGGCAAAAATGACGGCAAGAGCGGATATTTCATCCTTTTTTATTTTACCAAAAAGATAAGCGATTTCCTTTTCTCTTTTACTGAGGGCCTTTTTCAGTCCCTCTCCGCAATAGTCGGAAAGACCCGATTCTCTGAAAAGAAGTATTTTTTCATTATATGGAGCTGTGATAAGCTTCAGAAATTCGGCTGTTATTCTTTCTATGCTTACATTCTGAATAAGGCTGCAGTTTTGCGTTAATGCCTTATAGGTTTGCGGCTCGATATCAAAGCCAAGCTGTGCCGAAAATCTAATACACCTCAGCATTCTTAATGCGTCCTCTTTAAATCTAAGATCCGGCTCTCTCACGCCCCTTATGATTTTCTGCTCTATATCCTGTCTTCCGAAGAAAGGGTCGGCATAGCCCTTTTGGGGATTATAGGCAATGGCGTTCATTGTGAAGTCACGGCGGCTCAGATCCTTTATTATATCTCCCGTAAATTCCACACTTGATGGGTGGCGAAAATCGCCGTATTCCCCATCTATGCGATAGGTCGTCACCTCATAGCCTGTTTTATCTATAAGAACAGTCACCGTTCCGTGCTTTATACCGGTATCAACCGTCCGCCTGAATATTTTTTTGATTTCATCGGGCAGGGCATTTGTTGTTATATCATAATCATGGGGCGGAATTCCCATTATAGAATCCCTTACACAGCCGCCTACAATATAACCTTCATATCCTGCTTCCGCTAATTTGTTTAAAATATATAAAACGTCGTTTGTAATTTTCATAATTATTCTCCTTTATACTATAATAACATAAAATTTAATTTTTTACTAATACTTTACGTTGAAAAAAAATAAAAAAAATAGTATAATAGATATTTAGGAAAATGTTAAGCTTCATACAGGCAATCTTTGTTTCCCTGGAAGCAAATAATGTGATCGAGAGAGGTGTTTAATATGGATTATACAATCCTTGTTGTGGACGATGAAGAAAGTATTGTAAACATAATTGAATATAATCTTAAAAAAGACGGCTATAATGTTATAAAAGCATTCAACGGCGAAGAGGGGCTTGCGGCGGCAACAACAAAAAAGCCCGATCTTGTTATACTTGATATAATGATGCCAAAAATGGACGGCTATGAGGTATGCCGCAGACTGAGGACTGTAAGTGATGTTCCTATAATTATGCTTACGGCAAGGGCAGATGAGGTGGATACTGTAATAGGGCTTGAAATGGGGGCTGACGACTATGTGACTAAGCCTTTCAAGACAAGAGAGCTTCTGGCACGTGTAAAAGCAAATCTCAGACGAAAACAGGGCAATATGGATAGCTATGGCAAGAAGAATGTCAGCGCTTCCATGGATGTTTTTAAAGATCTTGCCATAGACTATGACCGCTATGAGGTAACAAAGGGCGGCGAAACAATAAATCTGACCCTGCGGGAATATGAGCTTCTCTCATTTCTTACAAAAAACAAACGGCAGCCTTTTACGAGAGAGGCGTTGCTTGAGAAGGTATGGGGGTATGAATATTACGGCGGCGACGCCCGTTCCGTTGACGTTACCGTAAGGCGCTTAAGAGAAAAAATAGAAGATGATCCCGGCAAGCCAAGATATATAATTACCAAAAGAGGTATAGGATATTATTTTGCAGGCTGATACGTTCCGCAGGGGCTGCCGCTTAACTCGTCAAAGACGAGTTAAGCGGCAGCCCCGCGGGTCGGGGCGAGAGGGAACAGGCGGCGGGGTGAGCAATAACCCCCGCAGGGGTTATTGCTCACCCCGCCGCCTGTTCCCTCTCGCCCCCGAGCAGCACCCTCAGGATTGTCGGCACAAATTTTATTATAGGTGAAGAAATGAAAAGTATTCGTTGGAAATTGGTATTTATGTACCTTACATTGGTTTTTATAGTTATGCTTACAAGCGGCACATTCATTATTCTCAGAATAAACAATCAGGAAATAAGGAATGCTGAGGACGAGCTTTCGGGCTGTGCAGAATATATAGAAGAGCAGATAGTTTACAGATATGACGATCCCACTGATTTTCAGGAAGCCTTTTTACAGCTTTTCATAACAAGCTCTTCTCTCAGAAATGTACAGGCAAACATAATAGACAGCAACGGCGAAACCATAGCCTCGTCAACTGTCGGCTCTTCAAGGCAGCCCATAACATACAATAATTCGGCGGTAATATCCGCCCTTGCCGGAAACAAGGCATTTGACTCCAAGACAAAAAGCATAGATTCAAATTCACAGGTCAAGAGATGGCTCTCCTATGCGCTGCCTGTAAATGATGACGATGGCAATGTAAAATATGTTATATATGTTCAAATGGACGCATCGGGTATAACATCAAGCCTTATGCAAACAGCTTCAACCATTCTTATAGCCGTTTTGCTTGCTCTTCTTCTCACCTGCGTTATTGCGCTTATATTCGCAAATACAATCACAAGCCCGATAGCCTTGCTTACAAGAAAGGCTAATCAACTTGCAAAAGGAAAGCTCAACAGCCGTATAAATATTGTGAGCAATGATGAGATAGGGCAGCTTTCACGAAGCTTCAACCATATGGCAAGCGAGCTTAAGAAAACTGTCAGCGAGATGGAAAACGAAAACAGAAAGCTTGAGGTTCTTTTGCACAACATGACAGACGGAGTGCTTGCATTCGATGAAAAAGGATTCCTAATACACGCAAACAGTCTTTGCTATGAAATGTTGGATATAGATCAGTTTAAGATTTCTTTGGACTGGTTTCTGAAAAAGGTTGGCGTGGATCGTTCCGATTTGCTGGCAAACACAATAACAGAGGTTGTGGTCGAGGAAAACGGCAAATATATAAATGTAGCTATAATACCCTATGAAAGTGACAAAATAAGCATAAACGGCGTTGTGGCTGTTCTTTCGGACATCACGAAGCACAGAGAGCTTGACGATATGCGAAAGGAATTTGTCGCCAATGTATCTCACGAAATAAGAACGCCGCTCACGACAATAAAAAGCTATGTGGAAACCCTTCTTGACGGCGCTATTGAGGACAGGAATACCGCTTACGATTTTCTTCACGTAATAGACGATGCAACAGACAGAATGTCGCTTCTTGCCAGCGATTTGCTTGCGTTGTCAAGACTTGACACAAATACAATAAGTTTTGATATGCGAAAGCTTGACCTAAGAGCTATAGCAGACAGTTGTATAAAACAAAATATAATTACAGCAAAAAACAACAAGCATAATATTGCTCTTATTCCTCCTGCTAAAAATAATTACTTTATATATGCAGACGAAGCAAGGATAAGTCAGGTAATAAATAATATAATAACCAACTCAATAAAATACAGCGGTGACGGCACAGACATAAGTCTGAAGCTTTCAAGCAGCAAAACAAAGCACTACCTCGAAATAAGCGATAACGGCGTCGGTGTTGAGGAAAAAGAACTAAAAAGAATATTTGAAAGATTTTACCGCATAGACAAGGCAAGAAGCAGATCTATGGGAGGAAACGGCTTGGGACTTTCAATAGCCAAGGAACTTACAGAGGAAATGGGAGGAACCATATCGGCTTATTCTTCTCCCGGCGAAGGCTTCACAATGGTGCTTGCATTTCCCAAATATAAAGAGTAATTCTCAGAATAGGCTTAGCCCGCCGCCTGCATACAATGATTGCTTTCAGCAATCATTGTATGCAGGCGGCGACCGGTGGGGGCAATAAGCCATAGGGGCGGTTTCGCCGCCCCCTATGGCTTATTGCCCCCACCCCGCCTCGGGTTTGTCAAAGTCTTAAGCGGGCGCCTCCGTTGAAGTTTCATTCAGATATTGTCTGCCTTCGTGATCCATAAAATAATCTCCACGCAATATAAGCTCGCTTATAGGCACAAGCTCATAACCCTTGTCTTTCAGCCCCTTTATTATAGTATCCAGACAATCGGGAGTATATTTTGTATCGTTATGAAACAGAATAATAGAGCCGGGTCCAAGATGTTTATGATTCAGAACCTGATTGATTTCATGCTCGGTTCCAAGTTCTTTCCAATCAAGACTGTCAACATTAGAAATAGAATATAAAAAACAGAGGGTACTGCATAAAAGCTATACCCTCTGTTTCATTTATCTGTTAGTTATTATAACAGGCCTGTCCTTATAATCAATCTCCATATTACCAAGAGCATTGCAGAAATCCCTTAAACCGACTATGTTTGTGCCGTTTACATTAAGTCCCTTTACGGTTTTGGCTTCTCCGTCAATCTCAATGGGAATGTCTTTAAGCAAAAGTTCAAGCCCCGGTGTCTTGGTCCTTTCGTCATAGGTTACTCTGAAAAGTCCTGTCTTTTCCAGATCCCGTAAGTATATGTAATTCCTGCTGTCCTCCAATATCCTGTCCATCTCGATATTCTTTCCGCAGCAGTTGAAATCGGTTTTGCCGACCATTTCATCATCTCCCTCAGTAATAAGCATATCCTTGAAATTTCCCCATGCCATGACATTCTCCACAAAGGGCGCAGGGCAATTCTTATGCGTAAC